>CAZLEU010000019.1:0-33034 GCA_964558625.1 uncultured Flavobacterium sp. | reverse complement strand
ACGCACTATCAATATGAAAACCTTGGCTGGTAGTTGCTTGCGCGGCTTTTTGTACTATTGGATGGTTAGGTATATTTGAGCCTCTAGGAATTAAATGATGTGCCTGTTTTGTTCCATCTCCAACAGCAATGCCACATGCAGCTCTAAATTTTTTGCTATTAGCAGTTCCAAATGAAATTAAGTTATTTGTGCCAACAACAACGAATTTCAATCCATCTGCTCTTTTTGCAAACTTTATCCCTGCTGCAAACCAACCACCAATAGGAATAGCTGAGGCATAACTTAATGCTGCATTTGCACCATCACCCTCAATAGCATATAATGTACCATTGGCAAGGTCAGCAAATTCGCCTATTACGGGAACTAATCCTCCAATATCTGCTACTAAATGTGTGGTGTCTGACCATGCTTTCTTAAATACACCCCAATAGCTCCATGTTGGATTTTCTTTTTTAATAACTGCGCAATGAGCAACAAACATTCTTGCGAAATTTAATGCTTGAATTGGGTCAATAAAATTTACTGACGAATATGAATCAACGGCATTATAAAAGCTAGAATTTAAAGGTTGATTTTCGTAGTTATTATTCTTTGCATAGATAGCAACTTTAATTGTTTCAGAAATTATGTTCTCGTTATCATATTCTGATTGATTTTCAATTGAAAAATTAATCAAATCTTTTGCAAAATCAATAGCCTCTTGGTTGTAAGCGTCTAAATCATCTGAATTATCCGCTAAAAATTGAAAAATAGCATTTTTTATATCTAAGGAAAGAGAATTAAAGTAAGTTTCTTGATTAGGGGTTAATATTTGTTCTACAAAAAACTTTCTTCTTAAAGCTTCTTCATGAGTTATAACAAGAGGTACTGGAGTTGTATAAGAATTTCCTATAGCGCCGCCTCCACCTGTTCCAGGACTTATAGGTTCTACACCTGTTGTGTTTCCTAAACCAGGGTCGAGATATTCATTATAATCTTCACATATTTTCTTTTTCAGAATCCATTCGCCAGTATAACCGAAATTCCCTGTTAACTCACCTTGATTAATCGGATAAGAAATCCATTCCCAAAATTCAATACATAGTTCAATTGTTTTATTGGCACTAATATTCGTATAAACTGCTGTTTGTTGACTAATTTCATATTGTGATAAAAGTTTTAGTTGCTCATCAGTAAAATCATATTTGACTAAAAAAGTCTCAAATTCTCCATTTTGATTTCTTGAAAAAAGAACATTTTCTATTTTTCCATCGCTGTTTTCACGATAAACAGGAAAAGTATATGATTTTACGCCAAGTTCATCTTCAATTACTTTTCCATTCTCATCATCATAATAAAAATTATTGATAGAGTCATACACTAACCGAGCATGTATTTTTTCTTGTTTAACTTTTAGTTGGTCAATGCTTCTGTATAACTCAGGATTATCAGAACGAGAGACTTCGTTTAAAGAAATTTTTCTAATTTTAAGACCTTTGTCTGAGCGGATAATGGCTTCCTCATACAAATCTTTTTCACAACTAGAAAAGAAAGTTGTAAAAGCTAAAATTAATATTAAACAGATTTTTTTAAAAAATGGCTTCATAATTAGTAGGTTAAAAGTAGTAAATATTTTTCAAAAATAGAGATTGTTTTTTCTCATACAATATGTACTACAAGCTATTTTTTACCAATATTCGCAATACTATTAAAGTGGTAAATAGCTATTTTCCTTGGAGAAAACCTATAAATATGCAGATTAAATGAAAATCTTTAAAAGAAAATTCGTTTACTACGGACATGACTAGATGTCATATGCTGGTATAAATAATAAGGGCAGAAGTAAGCACATCATTAATTACGATATATATAATCGCTATTTATTTTGTAAAAGTAACAAGTCGAGGAAACGATAAAAATTATAAAAGAATAATATTGCTATTGAAATTTTATAATTGTATTTGTCTCTCAATTTGTTGTTCCAATGAAATAAAAGTTTCGGTTCGAGAAACACCATTTATTGGTTGCAATTTTTTGTTGAGCAATTGCATCAGATGTTCGTTGTCTTTACAAATTACTTTTGCCAAAATACTCCAATTCCCAGTAGTATAATGACATTCCAAAACTTCAGGTATTTTTTTAAGTTCTTTTACAGCTTCCGAATTGCTTGAGGCTTTTTCTAAGTAAATCCCAATAAAAGCAACGGTTGTATAACCCAAAACCTTCGGATTTACAATAAATTTTGAACCAGCAATGACGCCAGCATCTTCTAATTTTCGTAACCGCTGATGAATAGCCGCTCCCGAAATTCCAATTTTATTGGCGATTTGTAGAATGGGTTTTCGAGCATCTTCCATCAATTGGCGTAGAATTTCTTTATCAATTCCGTCTATTTCTATTTGTAATGAATTTATCTTCATATCTAAAAAAGTTAAACTAAAAAAGCAAATTTAGTTATAAACTTATACAATAAGTATTTTCAATTTCGATTTTTTTATACTAAGCACTGTCGAAGTGCTAGTTTCCTCTAAAATAATTCTTTAACAATTTAACAAAATTATAAATCCCTATCGTTTTGGCATGTAAAGATTCCTTTTACCTTTGTAACTTTGTCAGTTCAAATTAATTTCACATTTATGAAATCGCAACTTTTAAATCGTTTGCATTTGCAAACACCAATAAATAAAAGTGATACCATAAATGACCGCTAATAAATAAAGTTCGCATTTATGAAATTCAAATTATATTCACTTTTACTTTTGGTCACTTTTTTATTTTCATGTCAACAAGACGATGCTAAAAGAAAAGCAGAACAACTAAAAGATATTAAAAAGAAAGAGGCCGTTTTTTATGCTATTAACGAAGCTTGGTTTTTTGACATCCCAGAAATGACCGAAAAGGCGCGAGTTATCACCAATAACTGGACAGAACTTCGATTGTTTGTAACCGAATTAGATCAGAAACCTACAAGTTCTATTGGCGCTTTTCAGAAAAAAGCAAAAATATTATCCAAAAAAGTAGCAGAACTCAACAACAACATTCCTGAACAGTTTAACACAACGCCAGTAAAATCAAGAATAGCCATATTAAATACCAAGATTAATTCATTGAATTTATATATAAACCTTCGTGATATTCCAGTTAAAAAAGTCGAGAAAATTTTAGCCGAAATCAATGTAGAGTTATACTGGTTTTATGAGCAGATGGAAGAAATTATAATACGAAGTGAAATTCCAGCAGAAGAAGGTGAACCCGATTTTATGTTGATGAAAGACAGTACAAGAGCCATTCCAAATGACACCAAAATTATAAATTCGCCCGATCTTGAGTAAAGAAAAAGTCATTAGTATTTACGGAAATTCGTCCAAAATAATCAAGATTGGAGAGAATTTGACACAGCAACATCAAAAAATCCATCTTAACGGATTGATTGGTTCTTCGGTGTCATTTGTGGTACATGCTTTGTTTAAAAAAGTAGAAGCATCTTTTCTTTTAATATTAAATGACAAGGAAGAAGCCGCTTATTATTTGAACGATTTAGAACAAATGATTGGGCAAGATGATGTGCTTTTTTACCCAAGTTCGTATCGTCGACCCTATCAAATTGAAGAAACTGATAATGCCAATGTTTTGCTTCGCGCCGAAGTTTTAAACCGAATCAATTCGAGAAAAAAACCAGCAATCATTGTTACCTATCCTGAAGCTATTTTTGAAAAGGTTGTCACCAAAAAAGAGCTAGATAAGAATACTCTAAAGGTTACCGTCGGCGATAAAATTTCAATTGATTTTATCAACGAAGTTTTATTTGAATACGAATTCAAACGAGTTGATTTTATTTCGGAACCAGGCGAATTTTCTGTTCGTGGTGGAATTATAGATGTTTTTTCCTTTTCAAATGACAATCCATATCGAATTGAATTTTTTGGTAACGAAGTCGATTCCATCAGGACATTTGATGTAGAAACCCAACTTTCACTAGAAAAGCAAAAGAAAATTGCCATCATTCCTAACGTTGAAAACAAAATTTTTCAAGAAAATCGAGAAAGTTTCTTAGACTATATCAATGATAAAACGGTTTTGTTTATTCAAAATACCGATTTCACACTTTCTAAATTAGAAACCTTATTCACCAAATCTGAAGAAATATTTCAAGGTCTATCCAAAACGATTAACCAAGCTGAACCGTCTAAATTATTTTTAAATTCAAAAGAATTTTCTAGAAAAGTATTAGATTTTTCTATTGTAGAATTGAGCTCCAAACCGCTCTTTAGATACGATAATGCCTACGATTTTCACATTCAGCCGCAACCTTCATTCAACAAACAATTTGATTTATTACTCAATAATTTGAGTGACAATCATTTTAATGGTTATAAGAATTATTTATTTTGTTCCAACGAATCGCAATCCAAACGTTTTCACGATATTTTTGAAAGTATTGATGAGGTTAATCACGAAAACATCCTTAAGCAATACAACACCATTGTATTCCCATTATACCAAGGCTTTATAGACGAAGAAAATCAAATTGCGTGTTATACCGATCATCAAATTTTTGAGCGTTACCACAAATTTAACATCAAAAATGGTTATTCCAAGAAACAAACCATTACTTTAAAAGAGTTAACAACACTATCGGTTGGTGATTATGTAACACATATTGATCACGGAATTGGGAAATTCGGCGGCTTGCAAAAAATTCAAGTAGAAGGCAAAACACAAGAAGCCATTAAGTTGGTTTATGCAGATAATGATATTGTATATGTTAGTATTCATTCGCTACATAAAATTTCAAAATACAACGGAAAAGAAGGTGCACCACCCAAGATATACAAGTTAGGGTCCAACGCTTGGAAGGTTTTAAAACAAAAAACCAAAGCACGTGTTAAGCATATTGCGTTCAATTTGATCCAATTATATGCAAAAAGACGTCTTGAAAAAGGATTTCAATATGCGCCCGATAGTTATTTGCAAAACGAGTTAGAAAGTTCGTTTATCTATGAAGATACACCTGACCAATTAAAGGCAACGCAAGATGTAAAAGCCGATATGGAAAGCGATAGACCGATGGATAGATTGGTTTGTGGCGATGTTGGTTTCGGTAAAACCGAAGTAGCCATCCGTGCTGCATTCAAAGCTGTCGATAACGGAAAACAAGTAGCTGTTTTAGTACCAACCACTATTTTAGCTTATCAACATTATCGTACTTTTACCGAAAGATTAAAAGAAATGCCCGTTTCGGTTGGCTATCTTAACCGTTTTAGAACGGCTAAACAAAAAGCAGATACACTTGAAAAATTAGCAAACGGAAAACTCGATATTGTGATAGGAACGCATCAATTGGTAAACAAAAATGTAGCTTTCAAAAATTTGGGATTGCTTATCGTAGATGAAGAGCAAAAATTTGGAGTAAATGTAAAAGACAAGCTCAAAACAATCGCTGCTAATATTGATACGCTAACCTTAACAGCAACTCCCATTCCAAGAACCTTACAGTTTTCGTTGATGGCTGCACGTGATTTGTCAGTAATTACAACCCCACCACCTAATCGTTATCCTATCGAAAGTCAAGTCGTGAGTTTTAATGAAGAGTTGATTCGTGATGCGATTTCGTACGAAATTCAGCGAAATGGCCAAGTGTTTTTCATTAATAATCGAATAGAAAATATCAAAGAAATTGCTGGAATGATACAGCGATTGGTGCCAGATGCCAAAGTAGGAATTGGTCACGGTCAAATGGAAGGAAGCAAACTCGAAGAATTGATGTTGGCTTTTATGAACGGCGAATTTGATGTTTTGGTAGCCACAACCATTATTGAAAGCGGTTTGGATGTACCCAATGCCAATACCATTTTTATCAACAACGCCAATAATTTTGGATTATCCGATTTGCATCAAATGCGCGGTCGAGTTGGACGTAGTAACAAAAAAGCGTTTTGTTATTTCATATGCCCACCATATTCGGCCATGACAGACGATGCTCGCAAACGAATTCAGGCATTAGAACAATTTTCAGAATTAGGAAGTGGTTTTAATATTGCCATGAAGGATTTGGAAATTCGTGGTGCTGGTGATTTGTTAGGAGGTGAGCAAAGTGGTTTTATCAACGAGATTGGTTTTGATACCTATCAAAAAATCATGAACGAAGCCATCGAAGAATTGAAAGAAAATGAGTTTAAAGAATTGTATCAAAATGAAGACGATACTGTTGAAAAAGAATATGTAAAAGAAATTCAGATAGACTCCGACTTTGAATTATTGTTTCCAGATGATTATATCAACAACATTTCGGAACGCTTGAATTTATACAACGAATTGAGTAACATCAAAGACGAAGCAACATTAGTAGACTACGAGAATAAATTGATTGACCGTTTTGGGTCTCTACCAAAACCGGCTATTGCTTTATTAAACAGCATCAGAATAAAATGGATTGCTACTAAGTTTGGAATAGAAAAATTGGTAATGAAACAAGGAAAAATGATAGCCTATTTTGTGGGCGATCAACAATCAGATTATTATACTTCTAGTGCCTTTAGACAAGTCTTAACTTTTGTGCAAAAACAGCCTGCGTTGTGTAAAATGAAAGAAAAACAAACACCCAATGGCTTACGATTATTACTAACGTTTGAAAATGTAAAATCGGTAAAAAGAGCTTTGGAGTTGATGGAGATGATTTAGTTATACCATAATTTTTTCATATTTTTAATTTGTGATAATTTTAAAAGAAAATTATCGCATACTGTTACTATTAAAAATAGTAAAACATGAGTTAATTATTTCTCACCATCCCATTCTGCATAAAACTGAGACAAGAAAAGTTCCATAAAACGATGGCGTTCTTGCGCTATTTTTTTTCCTGTTTCGGTATTCATTTTGTCTTTTAACAAAAGCAATTTTTCGTAAAAATGATTGATGGTTGGAGCGTCATTATTTTTATATTCCTCCTTAGTCATTTTGAGTTGAGGAGCAATTTCGGGATTGTATAGTTGTCGGTTTTTAAATCCTCCATAATTAAAAGTTCGGGCAATTCCTATGGCTCCAATTGCATCTAATCTGTCAGCATCTTGCACGATTTCCAATTCTTTTGAAGTGAATTTTTTTTCAAAATTACCACCTTTGAAAGAAATATTTTCAATAATTGCCACGACATGATTAATAATTTCTTGCGAAATATCCTCCTGTTCAAGAAATGTTCTAGCAGTTTTAGGACCAATACTTTCGTCGCCATCATTAAATTTACTATCAGCAATATCGTGAAGTAAAGCAGCCAGTTTTACAACGTCCAAATTACATTCTTCATGATTTGCAATTAGCAGAGAATTTCTGTACACCCTTTCAATATGAAACCAGTCATGTCCAGCCTCAGCATTTTGAAGTTTGTTTTTTACAAAAAGAATAGTGTTGTCAATTACCGACATGATAAATTTATTTGAAGGTTATAAAAGTAAACAAAATAGGGTAAAAAAAAACATCCCGCGAATTACGGGATGTTTAATTGAATTAATAACGTGAATTATTTTTTCTTTTTTGCAGCACCTTTTTCTGCTTTTGCAGCTTCTTGAGCCGCTTTCATCGCAGCACGTGAAATCTTCACTTGACAAACTACTGTGTTGTCTGGGTGCATTAATTTGAAATTAGGCGTTTCTAATTTAGTAACATACAATTTGTTACCCATTTGAAGTTCAGAAATGTTAGCTTCAACAAAATCTGGAAGATTTTTTGGTAAAGCTTTCACTTTTAATCTACGTTGGTTTAAGTTTAAAACTCCTCCTAAAAGTACACCTGGAGATGTTCCAGTTACTTTTACAGGAACTTCCATGATGATTTCTTTATCATCTTTCAATTCAAAGAAATCAATGTGTAAAATTCTGTCAGATACAGGGTGAACCTGAATGTCTTGTAGAATCGCATTGTGTTTTTTACCGCCCAAATCAATCACAACTGTGTGTGCGTTTGGAGTGTAAACCAAGTTTTTAAATTCTTTTTCTTCTGCAGAAAAATGAACTGGTTGATTTCCTCCGTAAATAACGCAAGGAACCGCTCCAGCATCACGTACGGCTTTTGTAGCTTTTTTGCCTACGTTTTCTCTTTCTGATCCTTTAATTGTAATCGATTTCATTGTAAAAATATATAGTTAATAAATAATTCTTATTTAGGGTTAGTAGTTATGGTTTAATCACAAACAATAAACTACAAACATTGTTTTACATTAAAAATTTTCCACTAATGGAATTGTTGTGTTGCACCATGTGCATTACTTCTGCAAAGAGAGGTGCACAACTCACAACCCTTATCTTTTTAGATTCTTTTTTTAACGGAATTGAATCGGTTACAATCAATTCACTTAATTTTGAATTCTCAATTTTTTCATAAGCATCACCCGATAAAATGGCATGTGTGCAAATTGCTCTTACACTTATAGCTCCTTTTTCTATCATAAGATCCGCCGCTTTTGCCAAAGTGCCCCCAGTGTCAATCATGTCGTCTACAAGTACAACATTTCTGTTTTTTACTTCACCAATCAACTCCATTGTATCAATAACATTGGCGACTTTTCTTTGTTTATAACAAATTACCACATCAGATTCTAAAAATTTAGAATAAGCATAAGCTCTTTTGGAGCCACCCATATCTGGTGAAGCTATAGTTAAATTTTCAAGATTTAAACTTTTCACATAAGGCAAAAATATGGTTGAAGCAAACAAGTGATCAACAGGTTGTTCAAAAAAACCTTGAATTTGATCTGCATGTAAGTCCATCGTCATAATTCTTGTCGCTCCTGCTGTTTCAAGCAGTTTTGCAATAAGTTTTGCGCCAATTGGAACTCTCGGTTTGTCTTTTCTATCTTGTCTTGCGTATCCAAAATAAGGAATTACAGGAGTTATATGTCTTGCTGATGCTCTTTTTGCAGCATCAATCATTAATAAAAGCTCCATTAAATTGTCTGCACTTGGAAAAGTTGAACAAACAATAAAAACGCGTAATCCTCTAATTGATTCCTCAAAAGAAGGTTGAAACTCACCATCACTAAATTTTGAGAACGTAACTTTACCTAGCGGAACACCATAGTTTTCAGCTATTTGTTCAGCTAAATGTACACTTTGCGAACACGCAAATATTTTTGCTTCAGGTTCTTGATGCGACATTATAATTTGTTGTTTTGTAGTTAGTTAGTTGTGTGTCGTTTTACCGAGGTGCAAATTTAGAAATAAAATTCAAGTTTGAAAGGATATTTCTCAGTAATTTTTTAGAAAATGAAATATTATTTTTTACATTTGCACCGTGTTAAAGGATAAAGTAATTTTTTTATTTCTTTATCGCGTTGAAATAACACTTGTTATTTCTTGTCTGCTAAGCCCGGATGGCGGAATTGGTAGACGCGCTGGTCTCAAACACCTGTGGGAAACCGTGCCGGTTCGACTCCGGCTCCGGGTACTTTATAAAACCGTAACTTTATTGTTGCGGTTTTTTGTTTTATATAAAAATCGTAGGAGTCAAACATTTTAATGTTTCTCCGGCTCCGGGTACTTTAAAAACTGTAACTTTATTGTTGCGGTTTTTTGTTTTATATAAAAGTTGTAGGAGTCAAACATTTTAATGTTTCTCCGGCTCCGGGTACTTTAATAAGGTAACAATCAGATTGCGATTTTTTTTATTTCTTTTTAAAAGATAAATAAGCAGTAATGGTGCTCACTAACATCAAGATTCCACCAAGAACAAAAGGTGCACCAGCAAATTGAAACGGAGCATCTTTATGAGTAAAAAAATAAAAAACCGTTGACATCATTGGTGGCCCAACAATTGCAGAAGCACTCATCAAACTTGATAATGTTCCTTGAATTTCACCTTGTTCGTTAGCAGGAACCTGACTTGAAATAACAGCTTGCATTGCAGGTCCGGCAATTCCGCCAAGACAATAGGGGATAAGAAAGGCAAACATCATCCAGCTTTCTGTTGCTGTTGCAAAAAGAAACATTCCAATAGTATAAAGGAACATTCCAACATAAATACTTTTTTCATTTCCTAATTTTGGATTAATAACTCGTATCAATCCGCCTTGAACAATTCCGACCAAAAGGCCTATAGCTCCAAGGGAAAGGCCTACCATTTTTTCATTCCAATTAAACTTATACATGGTAAAATAACTCCAATTGCTATGAACCGCATGAGAAGCGGTGTATAATAAGAAAATGGAAACAACAAGCCCTATTAATTGTGGGTATTTTTTCAAATTCAAAAAAGCACCGATTGGATTAGCTCTTTTCAAACTAAATTCTCTTCGATTGTCTTTTGATAAAGATTCTGGTAAAATAAAATAGCCATAAAGAAAATTTAACAAACATAAAATAGCCGCTGCATAAAATGGAACTCTCGAGCCATACTGTCCCAAAAGTCCACCAATTACAGGACCGATTATGAATCCTAATCCGAAAGCGGCTCCTATCATCCCAAAGTTTTTAGCTCTGTTTTCTGGTGTGCTGACGTCTGCAATATAAGCGGAAGCGGTTGTGATACTGGCGCCTGAAATTCCTGCAATAATTCTTCCTACAAACAACCAAATAATTGTAGGGGCAAATGCTACTAACAAATAATCCATTGAAAAAGTAAAAAGAGACAATAATAGAATTGGACGTCTTCCAAACTTGTCACTCAAATTACCTATAAATGGAGCAAAAATAAATTGTGTAATGGCATAGGCAAAAGTTAACCAACCTCCAATTTTTGCAGCTTGACTAATATCGCCGTGAATTAATTCTTTGATTAGCTTAGGAATAACAGGAATAATAATTCCCCAACCTGTAATGTCGATAAGCATGGTTATAAAAATAAAACCTATCGCAGCCGATTTTTTGTTTGAAGCCATAAAAAGTATTGGTTAGTGAACGCAAATAAACGAAAAAATCCCAAACTCTAAATAGAATTTGGGATTTGTATTTTGAGATTTTTATTTTTTACAATTCTAACGCTTTTTTAGCATTTCCGCCCATTAAGATTTCCGTTGGGTTTTCTAATGCTTCTTTTACAGCAACCAAGAAACCAACTGACTCACGTCCGTCGATGATTCGGTGATCGTAAGATAAAGCAACATACATTACTGGAGCAACAACTATTTGACCGTTTTTCACGATAGCTCTTTCTACTACATTGTGCATTCCAAGAATTCCTGATTGAGGAGGATTAATAATTGGTGTTGATAACATACTTCCAAAAACACCACCATTAGAAATAGTGAATGTTCCACCAGTCATTTCATCAACCGTAATTTGTCCGTCACGAGCACGAATTGCTAATCTTTTGATTTCTGCTTCAACACCTCTAAAAGATAATGTTTCGGCATTTCTCATTACAGGAACCATTAAACCTTTTGGTCCTGAAACCGCAACCGAAATATCACAGAAATCATAAGAGATTTTCTCTTGACCGTCAATCATTGAGTTGACATCTGGAAACAATTGCAATGCTCTTGTAACCGCTTTTGTAAAGAACGACATAAATCCTAAACCTAATCCGTGTTTCTCTTTGAAAGCATCCTTATATTCGGCTCTCAAAGCGTAGATAGCTGTCATGTCAACCTCGTTAAACGTTGTTAACATAGCTGTTTCATTTTTAGCAGAAACCAATCTTTCAGCTACTTTACGACGCAACATTGATAATTTTGTTCTTTCAGAACCACGATTTCCACTAGTTGGAGTTCCCATAGAAGGTACTGCATTAACAGCATCATCTTTTGTAATCCTTCCGCCTTTTCCTGTTCCAACAATGTCAGTTGGTTGGATGTTTTTCTCGTCTAATATTTTTCTTGCTGCTGGAGATGGAGCTTGAGTAGCATACGTTTTTTCTGTAACTGGGGCCGCTTTTGGAGCTTCCACTTTCTTTTCCTCTGCTTTTGGAGCTTCTGCTTTTACTTCTGCTACAGGAGTTGCACCACTAGGTTTAGCGGCACCAGTATCGATTAAGCAAACCACAGCGCCAACTGCAACAGCATCGCCTTCAGAAGCTTTTAATGTTATGATCCCACTTGCTTCAGCTGGTAATTCGAGAGTTGCTTTGTCTGAATCTACTTCGGCAATCGCTTGGTCTTTTTCTACATAATCACCATCTTTTACTAACCAAGTAGCAATTTCAACTTCTTTTATAGACTCTCCAGGTGATGGAACTTTCATCTCTAATATCATATGTGTAATTTTTGATGTTATTATTTTTATTTTACCTGACAACCATTACGCTGTCCTTTTTTTAATTTCATATGTCTAGTGAAGATACTTTTATTTTTAAAATTATTCTTCTAGTCTATTGTTTGCAGTCAACTACGAACCACTAACTATAAGCATTTTATCTAAATAAATTTTTATCAAAAACCATTCTAATAGCATCGGTATGGCGTCTTCTATCTCTTGTATGACTTCCAGCTGCTGGTGCCGCATATGCTTTTAATGAAGCTAATCTCCAAGGCACTAAATCAAAATTCATCAACATATAGCTGTAAGCTCCCATATTTTTGGGCTCTTCTTGTGCCCAAACATAATCATTAGCATTAGGATAGGATGCAATGATAGCTTTTAATTGTTCCACAGGTAAAGGGAATAATTGCTCAATACGAACCAATGCCACATCATTTCGACCTAAATTTTCTCTTTCTGCTAAAATATCATAGTAGAATTTTCCTGTAACAAAAACTACTGTTTTCACTTTTTTCTTATCTACCGAAGTATCATCAATTGTTTCTTGAAATTGACCTTTATATAATTCTTCTTGTGTAGAAACACACAATGGATGACGCAACAAACTTTTTGGTGAAAAATGGATTAAAGGTTTACGGAACTTCGTCTTCATTTGTCTTCTCAACAAGTGGAAGAAATTGGCAGGTGTTGTACAATCAGCAACGTACATATTATGACGAGCACAAAGTTGTAAATAACGTTCCATTCTTGCCGAAGAATGTTCTGCACCTTGACCTTCATATCCGTGAGGTAATAAAAGAACAATTCCATTTTGGTTATTCCATTTATCTTCACCACAAGATATATACTGGTCAATCATAATTTGTGCACCATTAGAGAAATCTCCAAATTGTGCTTCCCATATTGTTAATGCATTTGGATTTGCCAAAGCATAGCCATAATCAAAACCTAAAACGCCATATTCTGAAAGAAAAGAATTGAAAACATTGAATTTTCCTTTTTTGTCTTTAAGAGAATTTAGAAGAATTACTTCTTCTTCGCTGTCTTCTACTTTTACTACAGCATGACGATGAGAGAACGTTCCTCTTTCTACATCTTGCCCCGAAATTCGAACATCAAATCCTTCAGTTAATAGTGAACCATACGCCAATGCTTCGGCAGTTCCCCAGTCGATAGCATTGTTATCGTACATTGTTTTTCTATCGGTAACAATTTTAGTGATTTTGCTAATGAATTTTTTATCAGATGGTAAAGTAGCAATTTCAGATGCAATTTGGTCTAACTTCTTTTTGTCGAATGTAGTATCAAATTTTTGCAACATCACATCGTCTGAGACTTGTTCAAATCCTTTCCATTCATCTTGCATAAAAGGTTTGATGATTGTCAAGTCTTTTTTGCGTGACGCCTGTAGATTTTCATCTAACTTGTCTTTGTATTCGTTTTCAATTTTGGTAATATAAGTAGCATCCACAATACCTGCTGTAATTAATTTTTCAGCATAAATATCTCTTGGATTTTTGTGACGAGCAATGATTTTATATAAAACAGGTTGAGTAAAACGAGGTTCATCACCTTCATTATGACCATATTTTCTATAACCTAATAAGTCTATAAACACATCACGACCAAACTCCATACGGAAATCTAAAGCAAATAACATTGCATGTACAACTGCTTCGGCATCATCGGCATTTACATGTAATACTGGTGACAATGTAACTTTTGCAACATCTGTACAATATACCGATGAACGAGCATCTTGATAATTTGTGGTAAATCCAACTTGATTATTAATTACAATATGGATTGTTCCACCTGTTTTGTAACCATCCAATTGCGCCATTTGAACAATTTCGTATACAATTCCTTGTCCCGCAACTGCCGCATCACCATGTACAGCGATAGGCAAGACTTTAGAAAAATCATCTGGGAAATATTTGTCTTGCTTAGCACGAGTAATTCCTTCAATAACAGCACCAACTGTTTCAAGATGCGATGGGTTTGGAGCCAAATTGATGTTTATTTTTTTACCCGATTTGGTTTTTCTTTCAGAAGTTAAGCCTAAGTGGTATTTTACATCACCATCAAAATATTCTTTATCGTAATCTTTTCCATCAAATTCTGAGAAAATATCTTGAGTAGCTTTTCCGAAGATATTAGCTAAAATATTTAACCTTCCTCGGTGCGCCATTCCCATTACAAAATGTTCTACTCCTTTTTCTGCAGCAGCTTCAATTAATGCATCAAGAGCTGGGATAATACTCTCACCACCTTCTAGTGAAAAACGTTTTTGACCTACATATTTTGTGTGAAGAAAATTCTCGAAAGAAACCGCTTCATTTAATTTTCCTAAAATGTGTTTCTTTTGGTCATTATCAAAATTTGGAAGATTATCGTTTATATTAATTTTATTTTGAATCCACTGAATTACTTCAGGTTTTCTCATGTACATGTACTCAATACCAATGTGCTGGCAGAATACATTTTTAAGATGTGCAATAATTTCTTTTAACGTTTTTGGTTGATGACCTAGTACTTTGGCAGCATCAAAAACGGTATTTAAATCGGCATCAGAAAGTCCAAAATTCACCAAGTCTAGTGTTGGTTCGTAGGTTCTTCTTTCACGAACTGGATTGGTTTCTGTAAAAAGATGTCCGCGTGTTCTGTAACCATCAATTAATTTAAGAACATTAAATTCTTTTTGAAGTTTTTCAGACGCTTGTCCATTATCTATAGAAGTTGCGGCATAATTGGCAACATACTCACCAGCATTTTCCTCGTTGAAAGTCGTCATTCCAAAGTCAAAACCCTGGAAGAAGGCTCTCCAGCTAGGTTCAACACTATCTGGATTTACAAGATATTGATCGTATAATTGTGCAAAAAATTCGGTGTGAGCTGCGTTTAAAAAGGAAAACCTATCCATATTTTTTGATGAAATAATCGTTGTGTTAAAAAATTTTATGCAAAAGTAAAATATTTATAACAATCTTTCAATGTTTTTGCTACTTTTATGTCGCTAATTAACTATATATTCGAGTATGAAAAATAACGCTTTCTACAATTTAACAAAAAGAGTAACATTTCTATTTTTTATCAGTATAAGTTTTTCAATTTCTTCACAAGTAACAACGCCACCAAAAGCTACAAATGATTTTTGGGATAAAGTACAATTAGGAGGAGGATTTGGACTAAATATTGGCTCTGGATTTACCGATATTACCATTGCTCCAAGTGCAATTTATAACTTTAATCAATATGTTTCACTAGGAATTGGTTTACAAGGAAGCTATGTTTCATCCAAAGAAAATTATCGCGCTACAATTTTGGGAGGTAGTTTGATTTCATTATTCAATCCGATAGACGAAATTCAGCTATCAGTTGAACTAGAAGAAATGAATGTTACTACAAAATACCAATTGGTTGGAAATGATGTAAAAACCAATTTTTGGAATACCGGTTTATACTTAGGAGCAGGTTATAGAGCCGAAAATGTTACAATAGGAGCAAGATATAATGTACTGTTTGACAAAGACAAAAGTGTTTACAGTAATGCCTTAATGCCTTTTGTTAGAGTCTATTTCTAGTATCTATTTCTAAACCAAACCTTCATCCATTCTCTTTTTAAAATCAAAAAAGAAACTTGTTCGGAGAGTTCCATAATATCCGAACCATCGAGTTTTTTTATTTGATCTTCTGGAACATCAACGATATAAAGTAAACTCAAATATTCAGCAAATTTATACTGAATTAAACGGTAAATTTTTTCATGAAGTTGTATTTTTAGTTCGTAAGGTGAAGTACTTTTAGGCAAATCAATTGGTTCATTGGCAAAATTGAAATCTTTATTAATTTGCTCAATAAGTTTTTGATATAAATTTTCTTTTTCTGCTTCAGAAAGTAAATGGTCTGTTGATATTGGAGCTATAAACATATGTTATTTCAGAATTTTGAAGGCAGAATTAAGATTACGATTAGATTTTGAAAATACATTCAGCAATTTTTTTCTACTTTCACTTTTAAACACTTCTATTCATTAAATTTTCACCAAAAGTTTTCAATAACATTTTTTTATCATTCGAAATATTCATTTTATCAAGTGTTTCAAATGCCTTAAAAGTGAATTCTTGAATGGCTTTTTGAGTGGCTTCAGTAGCCTTTGTTTGATTAAAAATCGATTTTACAGACTCAATCTTATCTGTATTATCTGTTGGTTGAATCGAAAATAAATGTGCTAATTGCTCTTTCTCATCAGCATTAGAAAACGCCATGGCTTTTAAGTACAAATACGTCTTTTTGTTTTCGATAATATCACCACCAACTTGCTTTCCAAAAGTCTCTGGATCACCAAAAGCATCCAAATAATCATCTTGTAATTGAAATGCAATGCCAAGATTCAAACCAAAATCATAAATCAAATTGGCATTTTCTTCTGAAGTTTCTGCTACAATTGCCCCCATTTTCATGGCGGCACCTACCAATACAGCCGTTTTATACTCAATCATTTTTAGATATTCGGCAATAGTAACATCTTCTCTAGTTTCAAAATCGACATCATATTGTTGACCCTCACAAACTTCTAAAGCGGTTTTGCTAAACAATTTTGCTAATTCTCTAAAAATAATTGGTTCATATTCTTCAAAATGTTGATACGCCAAAATTAACATCGCATCACCAGAAAGAATGCCGGTATTAATATTCCATCTTTCATGAACCGTTTCATTTCCTCTACGCAACGGTGCATCATCCATAATATCATCGTGAACCAACGAAAAATTATGGAAAACCTCAATTGCAGTTGCTGCTGCCAGAGCCTTTTTGCAATCTACATCAAAAACCTCTGTTGCCATTAATGTTAAGATAGGACGCATTCTTTTTCCACCAAGTGACAATATATAGTGTATCGGCTCATAAAGATTTTTAGGTTCTTTGTTCAATTGTAAACCATTAAAATAGGTTGAAACAAGTTCTTGATAATGAGAAAGACTGTGCATTTTAAAGAATTGTAGATTGTGTGTTATCAATTGTAATTTTTCTGTCGGTAAAAATACAATTAATAATTTTACAACCTACAATCTGTTTCCACCAACTTGTCAAATGTTAAATTTATGTAAATACTATGGAAACTATTTTTGTATTCAAAGTTTCCATTTTATATTTGCACTCGAAATTTTGATTATGATGACAGTTGAAAAAGTTAACCTTCCACAAAAATCAATCCTTTTGAAAGAGCGATTTGATTATTTTGATTGTTACCAAGGAAAGTTAACAAATGCACAAAATATAACAGTTGTTGATGTTTGCAAATCCTTTTTTTCTGCCTCTCCTTATTGGGTTGACCAACTATTTTTTTTGAGAAATAAAATAGTTAGATTATTTGGATTAAAAGTGCCAGATAATGGTAAAAACAAGACAATAGCAATAGAAGAATTTAAAGGAACTGAAGGAGAACGATTAGGTCTTTTTAGGGTATACAAAAAAACAGAAGATGAAATTATAATAGGTGAAAACGATAAACATCTGAATTTTAGAGTATCCATTCTTTTGCAAAAAGTAGAAACAAACGCTCAATCAATAACAATTTCGACAACAGTAGTTTTTAATAATTGGTTTGGAAGATTGTATTTTTTTCCAGTAAAACCATTTCATAAATTAATAGTTCCAATAATGTTAAAATCAATTTTAAAAGATTTAAAGAATAAATAATGAAAGATAAAATCATCAAAAAAGCAACAGATATGTTCTTGAAATTAGGTTTCAAGAGTGTTACAATGGACGATATTGCTTGTGAGATGTGTATTTCTAAAAAAACGATTTACAAATATTTTAGCAACAAAGAAAAACTGATTGAAGAAGGCACTGAAGTTGTTCATCAAAAAATACATACCTTAATGGATGAAGTTGTTGCAAAGAATTACAATGCAATTAAAGAGAACTTCGAAATGAGAAAAATGTTTAAAGAAATGTTTCAATCATTCGACCATTCACCTGCATACCAATTAAAAAAGCATTATCCCGAAATTTATGAAAAAATGATGGCAAACGAAATTGAAGATTGTAATGCCATGTTCACTCAAAATATAGTAAAAGGAATTCAACAAGGACTATACAGACCCGAAACCGATGTTGAAGCTGCAACAAAGTTCTATTACACACTTATTTTTTTTATAAACGAAAATACATTACTAGAGCGTGATGCTTTTATCCTAGAAGGAAAAGCATTGGAATACCATACTAGAGCTATTGCAACACCAGAAGGAATTACAGAACTCGAAAAACAATTATCAAATCTTAATATATAATCATCAATCTATGAAAAATAAACTAATGTTAACTTTACTCTTGTTGGCAGGTTTTTTAAACGCTCAAGACAAGAAAGAATCATTCTCTTTTACACTAAAAGAGGCGATAGATCATGCCATTCAAAACAACTATTCGGTCATAAATGCCAATCGTGATATTGAAGCTGCCAAACAAAAAAAATGGGAAACAACAACTATAGGTTTGCCACAAATTAATGGTAATGTAGGTTACCAAAATAATTTTAAACTACAAACCAATGTTGTTGATTTTGGAGGAGTGCCTACAGCTCTAACATTTGGAACAAAACACAATATGAGTTCAAGTTTGACCTTGAGCCAATTAATTTTTGATGGTTCATACTTAGTTGGATTACAATCAGCCAAAACGTATTTGAAAATTTCTGAAAATGCCAAAATCAAAACCAATCAAGAAATAAGAGAAATCGTAATCAATTCGTACGGAAATGTACTTTTGGCAGATGAAAGTATTATGATTCTGCAAAAAAACAAAGCCATTTTAGAAAAAACATTTTCCGACACCAAAGAAATCTATAAAAACGGTTTAATTGAAGAAGAAAATGTAGAACAATTGCAAATTACATTGGCATCTATAAACAGCTCATTAGAAAACGTAAAGCGTCAAAAAACAATCGCCAATGACATGCTAAAGCTAGTTTTGGGAATCGATTTACAAAACGAGTTGACCTTAACAGATAAACTAGATGCTTTAACACAAAGCAATGTCGATTTGGTTCTGCTCAAAGAAGAATTCAATGTAAACAATAATATTGATTACCAAATTGGTCAAAATCTTCTAACAAGCAAAGAATTGTTATTAAAGTTAGAAAAAAGCAAAGCATTACCTTCACTTGGAGCAGCAGTAAATTTTGGTTACAACTCATTTGGAAATGAATTCACCTTTTTCAATCAAAATCAAAAATGGTATAACTATTCCAATTTAGGAATAAATTTAAATGTTCCCATTTTTAGCAGTTTTGGAAGAAATTCCAGAACACAACAAGCTAAAATAGCATTAGAACAATCAAAAACACAGCTAACAC
This sequence comes from uncultured Flavobacterium sp., assembly GCA_964558625.1. Lineage (GTDB taxonomy): Bacteria > Bacteroidota > Bacteroidia > Flavobacteriales > Flavobacteriaceae > Flavobacterium. The sequence continues at coordinate 13,510 of CAZLEU010000019.1, read as the reverse complement.
AAACCGAACAACAACTAAAATTACAGTTCGAAAAAGCAAAAAGCGATTACGAATTTAGTTTAGAACAATTAGCAACTTCAAAAAGTAATTTAAACTTAGCCGAACGAATCGAAAACAAAAACCAAATCAAGTTTAAAGAAGGATTAGCTAGTAGTTTCGATTTGACCAAAGCACAAGAACAACTATACGCAGCACAACAAACGTATTTGCAAACCATGCTTGATGTTATTAACAAAAGAGCCAGTTTAGAAAAATTATTAAATAAAAACTAATCAATATCTCAAAATAAAATGAAAAAAATAATTATCCTTTCAACACTTTCCATTCTACTATTTTCATGTGGAGGAAAAGAAAATAATCAGTCAATAGACGAATTAATCAAATCAAAAAACGCAAAAGAGCTTCAAGCAAAAAAAGCACTAATTCAAGCCGACTTAGCCAAAATTGACGAAGCATTAGCAACACTTGTAGACACCAAAAACGAAGAAGCCTTAGTTTCTGTTTTAACAGTAAAAGATACTGTTTTTAACCATTATCTTGAAATTCAAGGTAATGTAGATACCAAAGAAAACATCCTAATTCAACCAGAATTTAGCGGAACGTTAACTTCTTTAACTGTAAAAGCAGGTCAAAGAGTTTCAAAAGGCCAAATTCTTGGAAGAGTAGACGATGCAGGAATGAGTCAGCAATTGGCAAGTCTTGAAAACCAATATGCCTTAGCCAAAACATCATTTGAAAGACAAAAAAATCTTTGGGACAAAAAAATCGGTTCAGAAATTCAGTTTCTTCAAGCACAAACACAAATGATTTCTGCCCAAAAAGGGGTTGCACAGATGAAAGCTCAATTAGCAAAGACAGTTATTCGTGCACCATTTAGCGGAACAATCGATGAAGTATATGCCGAAAAAGGACAAGTTGTAGCGCCAAGCCAACAAGGTTTAATGAGAATTGTAAATTTAGGAAACATGTATGTCTCAACCTCTATACCAGAAACCTACATAGGAAAATTAAAAGTAGGAACCGAAGTAGATGTATTCTTAACATCATTGGGAAAAACATACAAAGGAAGAGTACGTCAAGTTGGAAACTTCATCAATCCAAATAATAGAAGTTTTGGTATTGAGGTAGGCGTTCCAAATCCAGAAAACCTATTGCGTCCTAATCAAGTAGCCAAACTCAAAATTATAGATTACACAGATAAAAACGCAATCGTAGTCCCAACAAACGTTGTTCAAGAAGACGGCGAAAAAAATAAATTTGTTTTCACTGTTACCAACTCCAATGGTAAAACTGGAATTGCAAAAAAAGTAATTGTAAAAGTTGGAAAATCATCAGACAATGTAACCGAAATTCTAAGTGGATTATCAGCAAAAGATATTATAGTTACCGAAGGTGTAAATAGTATTTCTGAAGGAATGAAACTTAATTTTTAGTTTATAAATGGATGTATTTATAAGTTAAAAGGTAAGAAATATAATATTTAGTTTTGAAAAACGTATTGCTTGGCAAAAAACATGAAAATTAGTTTTAGAATTTTATGAAATGAGAAGGTATCCTGTTTTTGTTGCTTGAAAAGCCACAGAAAGAAGTTCATTAAAAGACAAAGCTAGGTTTCAGAAATTTCATTAGAATCAGCTTTAAAATTACGAAATCAAGTACTACTTATCATTTTACTTTGAATACATCCAAAAGAGAAAATACATTGAAATTAGAGAAAAAATAACAGAGGTAAATGTTGATTGAGGATTTGCATAAAACTTAATTACAAAACTAATTTGCTCATAAACGAATCAACAAATAACCTCATAAACTAAAAAATATGTCACATCAAAATAAAGAATTCAGCATATCAAGTTGGGCAGTAGACAATCGTGTCACTGTTTATATCTTGACTTTATTGATTGTAATTACGGGTGTAATTGCCTACATTACAATGCCTAGAGAAGATTTTCCAGAAATCATTGAGAATAAAGTATACATTTCAACCGTTTTTCCAGGAAACTCAGCCGAAGATGTTGAAAAACTAGTAATAAAACCACTCGAAAAAGAATTCAAAAACATTTCGGGTGTCGAAAAAATTACGTCAAGTTCCTTTCAAGATTACGGAATGATCATTGTAGAATTTGCAGACAAAGTAACCATAGAAGACGCAAAAGTTAAAATAAAAGACAAAGTAGATTTTTCCAAAGCAGATACCGATTGGCCAAATCTTGATAATGGAAGTAAAGTAGAACCCAATGTTTTTGAACTAAATATCTCCGAAGAAGTACCTATCCTAAATATAAACCTCAAAGGAAACTACACAACACAACAACTTAAAAAATATGGCGAATTACTCCAAGACGACATAGAAGAAATCCCAGAAGTCAAAAAAGTAGACATCCTTGGAGTAGACGATAAAGAAGTCGAAATTGCGGTTGATATATTCAAAATGACAGCAGCCCAAGTTTCTTTTGACGAAATTCAAAATGCTGTCAAATATGAAAATATGACACTTTCAGGTGGAAATTTAATTTCACAAGGCTCAAGAAATAATATTAGAATAGTAGGAGAAATAAAAGACCCAAAAGAACTAGAAAACATTATCATCAAGTCCTATGGAGGTGCAGTTTACCTAAAAGACATAGCAACCATCAGTTTTAAAGAGAAAGAGAAAACAACATACGCTCGAGAATCGGGTAAAGAAGTAGTAATGCTCAATGTTAAAAAACGTTCCAATCAAAACATGATATCAGCTATAGAGCAAGTAAAAGAAAAATTGGAAAAAGCAAAAGCATCTTACTTACCTTCTAACCTAGAATTACAGTTAACCAACGACCAATCCTCAAGAGTAGAACACCAAGTCGACGAACTTTCAAACCACATTATTTTTGGTATTGTGTTAGTAATGATAGTGTTAATGTTTACCATGGGACTACGAAACTCATTGTTTGTGGGAGCAGCTATACCATTATCAATGCTAATGGCATTTAGTATACTTTCTGCATTCGGATTAACACTAAACACAATGGTACTTTTTGGATTAGTAATGGGATTAGGAATGCTAGTAGACGACGGAATTGTAGTCGTCGACAACGTATTTGCTAATATGCAAAAAGGAATGGATAGAGTTTCGGCTTCCAAAATAGGCATTGGAGAAATTGCTTGGCCCGTAATTTCATCAACAGCAACAACATTAATGGCCTTCTTACCCTTCCTATTATGGCCAGGAACAATGGGTAAATTCATGAAATATTTCCCCATAACATTAACAGTTACCTTAACAGCCTCATTGTTTGTAGCAATGGTTGTAAATGCAGCTATGACGGGAGGTTCCATGGATACAAGTGACAAAAATGTTTCCAAAAAATCAGCAAAACTATATTCAATTATATTTACAATAACAGCAGTAGTTTTTGTTCTTATCGGAAACATTTATGATTCAAAATTTGCAAGAGCAATAGGACATTTAGCAATAATTTCATTAGGATTAATGTGGTTGTATAAATTAAAGCTATACCAATGGACACAAGATTTTCAATACAATTTCTTCCCAAAAATGGAAGACAAATACAAAAGTTTCTTAGCCAAAATATTAACAGGTAGAAAAGCATGGTTTGCCCTACTAGGAATTATAGGATTACTAATTTTCTCATTCATGCTATTAGGTATTTTTCCAAGAAAAGTACTGTTTTTCCCCGATAATATCCCAAACCAAGTAATCGCTTATATCGAATACCCACAAGGAACCGATATTTCTAAAACCAACAAAGCAACATTATTTGTAGAAAAACAAGTAATCTCCATTTTGAGTAAATATGTAGACGAAGAAACTAAAGAAAATTTCTTAGCAGAATCTATCGTTTCACAAGTAGGTGTTGGAGCAGGAAATCCAAATGTCGATGCAGGATCAGCCTCTGAAACCCCATACAAAGGAAAAGTAACAGTAAATTTCTCAGAATTCAAATTCCGTAAAGGAATAAACACAGCAGATATCCTAGAAGAAATTCGTAATAAAGTAAAAGGAATTGCAGGCGCAACCGTAACAGTAGAAAAAGATGCAAACGGACCACCAGCAGGATATCCAATTAGTATTCAACTTACAGGTGCCGATTATGATCAAATGTTGAAAGAAGCAGACAAAATGATTGCTTTTATCAACACAAAAAACATACCCGGAATAGAAAAATTAAGCATCGATGTAAACAAAGAAAGCCCAGAACTTGAAGTAAAAGTAGATAGAGTTAGCGCAGGAAGTTTGGGCGTTTCCACAGGTCAATTAGGATTCAATTTACGACGTTCTGTTTATGGTCAAGAAATCTCAACCTACAAAGAAGGAGACGACGATTACAACATCACAATGCGTATGCAAGACGACCAACGTAAGAACGAAAACGTATTGTTCAACCAATCCCTAACATTCAGAAACCCAAACAATGGACAGATGATGCAAGTGCCAATTTCGGCCGTATCACAAACAGAGAAAACCACAACCTACAACCAAATCAAAAGAAAAAACCAAAAAAGAATTATGACGGTTTATTCTAACGTTTTGACAGGTTATAACGGTGATGAAATAACAAAACAAATCCAAACAGAGTTAAAAGGATACGAACTACCCAAAACCGTAACATATTCTTTCTCTGGAGTTCAAGAAGAACAAGGTAAAAACCAAAGCTTCTTAATGTATGCTCTATTCTTAGCATTAGCAGGAATCACCATTATTATTGTATTACAATTCAATTCAGTTTCAAAAACAATGGTTATACTATTTACCGTAATACTAAGTTTCAGCGGAGTATTCTATGGATACGTCATAGCCGGAATGGATTTCGTAATACTAATGACCATGATGGGAATCATATCATTAGCCGGAATTGTAGTGAAAAACGGAATTGTATTAATGGACTTCTTCGTACTCCTATTGGACAAAAAAGTAGCACAAAAACACTTAAGTAGCCACGACGATTTATCACTAGAAGAAATAAAAGAAGTAATTATCGAATCAGGAAAATCCCGTTTACGACCAGTATTATTAACCGCATTAACAGCAGTTCTTGGATTAATTCCTCTAGCAATCGGATTAAACTTCGACTTCTTCGGACTAATTACCGATTTAAACCCACACCTCTTCATTGGTGGAGACAACGTAATATTTTGGGGACCACTAGCATGGACAATCATATTTGGATTAACCTATGCAACAGTCCTAACACTAGTTATGGTTCCAGTAATGTTCTACTTAGTAAAACGAGTAAAATACTGGTTACGTGACCGAAGAGAAAACAGAAAAATAGCTATTGAAAATTAAGAAAATAGTATTTACAAAAAAAGCTCCAAATATTTTTTGGAGCTTTTTCTATTTAAAAATCATAAACCAAACCTATTCCCAACATTTGCTTTAACTGTACCTTTGGACCAACAGTAATTTGCTGCCCAGCAAATTCCTCTTTCGCCTTTATATCATCATCATAAATCAAATGCGTTCCAATGTTAGCCCTCACATATTCATTTACAATTAAATCCAATTGCAATTGCCAATCCATATCAATATTTCCAAAATTATTTATATAATCAGAATACAAACCTATTCTATTCTCAAAAGTTATATTCTTCCATAGCTCCTTTTTATAACCACTCATTACAAGAAAACCCAACTCTGTTCTCGATTTCTTACCCTTAGAAATCAAATTCCCTTCGACATCATAAATAGCCTTGTCAACCCCAAAAGCACCCTGATTAGCAAGTGCTTGATCCAAAACCAATGTCGTTTTTTGCGTCAACGGCGATAAATAAACAGTCAATTTTTTCTCCCTATTAGCATATTCTGCACCAATCCCAGTAAAAATATAAGCAGGAGCAAACAATTTAGAAATAGCCCTCTCAGTATTAGGATAAGAATAACCATTAGTAAACTGAGTATTAAAATTAAATTTTGCAGAATGATACCAATTTGAAACGGTATCTTTCCTATAACCAAAAGTCGAATTAACCTGAAACGCATCATCCGTTTTCCTAAGCGCAACACCATCCTGTTTATTTACACCATATTTTACGATAAGCTCATTCAACCATTTTACTTTATCTGTAGAATATTTTCTAACAAAATTCCCCTTCAATAAACCAGAAATAGAACTATTCCCACCAGCATTCCAGTTCATAAAAGCAATCTGACTAATGTCAAAACCAACAGTATTTTTCCTTTCCCAGTTAGAAGTAGAATCTTGAAGCCTTGTTTGAATTTGTGACGACAAAGGACAACATAGAAAAACAATAAAAAAAGCAGACAAAGTAATTTTCAAAGCAAAATTCATCCATAAAAAATTTAAGAAATGCAAAATTCGTTTTTTCAATACAAACCCAAAAAAAATTTAAACTTTTTTAACGCCCATTATTTATAAAATGAATTGCATAAAAAACATAAGATCAAAATAAAAATAGCATATATAAATCCATTTATATAAATTGCATTAAAAATTACATAATGAAAAAACTACTTCTCCTAACAACCTTGTTACTCATCATTTCATGCCAAGAAAATGAAGAAACACAAACCATAAAAATCAAAAACCAATACAGCCTAGACATACCAACAAGCATGTCCCTAGCAACCAATCTCAACAAAGATGCATCATTACAGTATCAAAATGTCTTTGACGATTTATACCTTATGGTAATCGATGAACCCAAACAAATCACCAATACATTCATAAAAGACAACACCGATTTTACACCCAACTTAGATGGATATTCACAACTCATTAAAAGCGGATTACAAACCTCTGTTACCAATCCAATATTCTCTCAAATAGAAAGAAAACAAATCAATGGATTAAAATCGAATCTAATTTCTCTCTCAGGAAAAGTAGAAAATTACGACATTTATTACGAGTTTGCCCATGTCGAAGGCAAAAACCACTACTACCAAGTTTTCGTTTGGACATCATTAGAAAAAAAAGACAAACTTTCTGCCAAAATGAAAAAAATAATCAACTCATTCAAAGAAATAAAAAGTAGAGGCAACTAATTTTTTATAGAAGCGAATGGCTTGGGCTTTTTCGGCAATGGTAATTCCCGCTACTGGAACTCGCTTTAACTCCGTTAAGAGCTCAGACAATTCCAGTATCGGGGTTAGTTGGTGAATCCTTTTCATGAAATCATCTTTTAAAAGCACCTCTAAATTGATATAATAATCGTTCTATCAATCTTAAATCTTCGGTTATTATATCTGCATTTCCTGTCATTTCTTGTTGAAAAGTAATTTGTTTTTTATAAGATGTTTCTAATCCATTTGGTAATAAAACAGCTATCAATAGGTTGTTGTCTTTGTCGGGAGTTAATGAAATTGTTTTTACTTTTCCTTTTAGTATTCCAAATTCTGTATCAGGATAATTGGCTAGTCGTATAGCTACATCTTGTCCTATTTTTATTTTACCCGAATTCAATGCTGGTGCTTTTACTTTTCCTATAAAATTACTTTTGTCGCTCGGTATGATAGCAAAAACAGTTGCGCCAACTTCTATATTTTGATTTTCTGTCCATATTTGTAAGAAGGTTACTGTTCCATAATACACTAAGCAGTGAAGTTAATGCAATCACTTTACCATATAACAAAAACACATTTCCCAATCCTAAAAAAACAATATCAAGTCATCAAAACACTTTTGAATATCCTAAATTAACTTTTGTTCATAACAAAATCACTTTATTACATGATAAATTAACTTTTGCGCATCATAAATAAACTTTAAGACTACACTAAATAACTTTAACGCATCCTAAAATCACTTTAACACATCCTAAAATGACTTTAACGTATCCTAAAATCACTTTAACACATCCTAAAATAACTTTAACGTATCCTAAAATAACTTTAACGCATCCTAAAATAACTTTAACGTATCCTAAAATCACTTTAACGCATCCTAAAATAACTTTAGCGTATCCTAAAATGACTTTTTTAAAATATAAAATTGATTTATTGAAATCGAAATAAACAATAAGTAAAAACAACGAAAAAAAAACGAATCACACATTAAAACAAAAAACACCTAAAACCGCCCATCGTTTTTAGGCGTTATTAGTATTATTTTATAAAATTATAGCAACTTCACAATAATTAACTCCCAGCGAGCGCGAACTTCTAGCTCGTGAAACAATCATAAAAAATTAAATCAAGATAAAAGCATGTCGCTTGTACTAACGGAGGCACCTGCCAAAGTATATGAAGCACCTGCCATCACATTAAGCACCTTTCGGGATATAAGATCCAATCACCAATACTATAGAAAACACTTCTAGTCTCATAATAAAACAACAACCAAACAACACAAAATTTCTAATTTCCAATAACAAACCATTCACAATCCAACACACATAAAAAAGAATTCATCAAGTTTCTTACAAACACTATTTTATTAGTTTTAGTTTTTTACTTTTGCACCCAAGACCAAAGGTCGAACCTGTATGTAATAAAAAATTTCATTCCAAATGTATAGAAGTCATAATTGTGGCGAGTTAAACGCCACACACATTAATCAAGAAGTAACACTAGCTGGTTGGGTTCAAAAATCAAGAGACAAAGGATTCATGAATTGGGTAGATTTACGCGACCGTTACGGAATCACACAATTGTTATTCGACGAAAGCCGTTCCGAAAAAGCCGTTTTTGATTTGGCCAAAACGCTAGGAAGAGAATTTGTAGTGCAAGTAAAAGGAACTGTAATCGAAAGGGAAGCAAAAAATAAAAACATACCAACTGGCGAAATCGAAATTCTTGTAAAAGAAATGACAATACTAAATGCCGCCCTAACACCACCATTTACAATAGAAGACGAAACCGATGGAGGCGAAGACATCAGAATGAAATACCGCTATCTTGACATTCGTAGAAACCCAGTAAAAAACAGTCTATTATTTCGCCATAAAGTAGCACAAGCCGTTAGAAACTACCTTTCAGACTTAGACTTTTGCGAAGTAGAAACACCCTACCTAATCAAGTCAACACCAGAAGGAGCCAGAGATTTTGTTGTTCCAAGCAGAATGAACGAAGGTCAGTTTTATGCCCTGCCACAATCGCCACAAACATTCAAACAATTGTTAATGGTCGGCGGAATGGATAAATATTTTCAAATCGTAAAATGTTTCCGCGACGAAGACCTACGTGCCGATAGACAACCCGAATTTACACAAATCGATTGCGAAATGGCATTCGTAGAACAAGAAGACATACTAAATGTCTTTGAAGGACTAACTCGCCATTTACTCAAAGAAATAAAAGGTATAGAAGTAGAAAAATTCCCAAGAATTACCTACGAATACGCTATGAAGACATACGGTAACGACAAACCAGATATTCGTTTTGATATGAAATTTGGTGAGTTAAACCAAGTAGCACAACACAAAGATTTCTCAGTTTTCAACTCAGCCGAATTAGTTGTTGGAATCGCAGCTCCAAATTGCGCCACATATACCCGTAAAGAAATCGATGCGTTAATTGATTGGGTAAAACGTCCACAAGTTGGTGCTTCAGGAATGGTTTACGTAAAATGTGAAGCCGATGGAACTTACAAATCATCTGTAGACAAATTCTACGACCAAGAAGATTTAGCAAAATGGGCACAAATTACAGGAGCAAAAACAGGAGATATGATTTTTGTACTATCAGGACCAGCCGATAAAACACGTGCGCAACTTTCAGCTTTACGAATGGAATTAGCAACAAGATTAGGATTAAGAAATCCTAATCAATTCGCGCCATTATGGGTTGTAGACTTCCCGCTACTAGAACTAGACGAAGAAAGCGGAAGATGGCACGCCATGCACCATCCATTTACTTCTCCAAAACCTGAAGATATGGAGTTATTGGCAACCAATCCAGGAAAAGTTCGTGCCAACGCATACGATATGGTCTTAAACGGAAACGAAATTGGCGGTGGTTCAATCAGAATTCACGATAAAGCAACACAACAATTAATGTTCAAATATTTAGGATTTACAGAAGAAGAAGCCCGTAACCAGTTTGGATTCTTAATGGACGCATTCCAATTTGGAGCACCACCACATGGCGGTTTAGCATTTGGTTTGGATAGGTTAGTAGCCATCTTGGGCGGTCAAGAAACCATCCGCGATTTTATTGCCTTCCCAAAAAATAATTCAGGTCGTGATGTAATGATAGATGCACCGTCCATTATAGACGAAAAGCAATTAGAAGAATTGCATATAAAAGTCAATTTAGCTTAATAAAAATTATTTTTTTCACAAAAAAAATTAAAAGTCATTAAAAATTTTAAAAGTTTACATAAAAAAATATTTTGTATTAGTTTAAAGATTACATTTGTACATTATAAATTTTTTACAATATTACAATGAGTACAGGTACAGTTAAATTTTTTAATGAATCAAAAGGTTACGGATTCATTACAGATGACGAAACAGGAAAAGATATTTTTGTTCACGCATCGGGTATCAAATCAGAAGAGCTTCGCGAAGGCGATAAAGTTTCTTATGAGGAAGAAGAAGGAAGAAAAGGTAAAGTTGCTGCTCAAGTAGTAGTGCTTGAAGACTAATATATATTATTTTTTAAGTTACCTAGAATGGTTAAACGCCTCGATTTTTCGAGGCGTTTTTTTATTTGCAAACATTTAATTTAGAATCGTTTTAAATAAACAATTTTCAGCAATAAATAACAAACGTTTAAGCTTTGATTTTTGTCAATTAAATTATGCAATGTATATTTGTAGCACTTTTAATAAAGTCTAAATATTTAGGTATATGCAATCAACACAACATGACTTTTTGCCAATCCTTATGCAAGCAGGATTAGCAGTAGGATTTGTGGTAATGACTATAATTGGATCAAGCTTTTTGGGGCCAAAACGTCATTCAAAAAATAAAGATAAAAACTTCGAATGCGGAATTGAATCTGTAGGAAATGCTCGAATTCCTTTTTCTGTAAAATATTTTCTTGTAGCAATTCTTTTTGTTCTTTTCGATGTTGAGGTTATTTTCTTATATCCATGGGCTGTGAATTTCAAAGAATTAGGAGTCGAAGGAATGATTAAAATGGTTATTTTCATGTTATTGCTTTTGGTTGGTTTCTTCTATATCATCAAGAAAAAAGCACTAGAATGGGAATAGATTAATTATGACTCGAGCGTAAGCGAACAGATGTAATAATTATAAATTGCGAATTATAAATGAGTGATTCAAAAACAAAAATGGTTGCTCCACCAGAAGGAGTTACAGGCGAAGGTTTCTTTGCTACCAAACTAAACGATGTTGTAGGATTGGCACGTGCTAATTCATTATGGCCGCTTCCTTTTGCAACTTCTTGTTGCGGAATTGAGTTTATGGCAACGATGGCGTCACATTACGATTTGGCACGTTTTGGTTCTGAACGTGTGAGTTTTTCTCCTCGTCAAGCAGATATGCTAATGGTAATGGGAACTATTTCTAAAAAAATGGCTCCCATTTTGCGTCAAGTATACGAGCAAATGTCAGAACCTCGTTGGGTTATTTCGGTTGGAGCATGTGCTTGCTCAGGTGGTGTTTTTGATACTTACTCTGTTTTACAAGGAATAGACAAAGTAATTCCTGTAGATGTATATGTGCCAGGATGTCCACCAAGACCAGAACAAATCGTCGAAGGAGTAATGCAATTACAAGAATTAGTAAAGAATGAATCTGTTCGCAGAAGAAATTCTCCCGAATATAAAGAATTATTAGCTTCTTATAACCTATAACATGGCATTAGAAACGACATACATACAAGAAAAATTAACTCAAAGATTTGGTAATAAAGTGCTAAATTTTAAAATGAGTAGAGATGTTTTTTCTTTCGAAGCTACTCCAGATGCAATCCACGAAGTAATTCGAACATTAAAAGTTGAAGAAGATTTGAATTTTCATTTTCTTACCGATTTATGTGGTGTTCATTACCCAGATAATGACAACGAACATCAATTTGCAGTAGTATATCATCTACACAATTGGGTGGAAAATATTAGAATTAGAGTTACAACTTATCTAACAGATGAAAAGTTAGAAGTAAGTAGTATTACCGACTTATTTCTATGTTCAAATTGGATGGAAAGAGAAACATTTGACTTTTACGGAATCAACTTTACAGGACATCCACAGTTAAAACGTATTCTCAATATGGATGAAATGGTATCATATCCATTACGAAAAGAATTCCCAATGGAAGATGCAGGAAGAACCGATAAAGACGACCGTTTCTTTGGAAGAACGGCACAAAATTTATAAAAACAATAATTCAACATTATAGAATGTCAGACTTATTATTATTACCAGAGCATCGATATGCCAAAATAATTGAACAAACCCGCAACGAAGACGGAAGCGAGCTTTCAATATTAAACCTTGGGCCAACGCATCCAGCCACACACGGTATCTTTCAAAACATCTTGTTGATGGATGGCGAAAAAATTCTCGATGCAGAACCAACTATAGGATATATACACCGTGCTTTTGAAAAAATTGCAGAAAACCGTCCATTTTATCAAGTAAATGTTTTGACAGACAGAATGAACTATTGTTCTTCACCTATCAATAACATGGCTTGGTGGATGACTGTCGAAAAACTGTTGGAAATAGATGTCCCAAAACGAGCACAATACCTTAGAGTTATCGTAATGGAACTAGCACGTATTGCAGACCATTTAATCTGTAACTCAATCCTTGGTGTTGATACTGGTGCCTATACAGGTTTTCTTTACGTATTCCAATTTAGAGAAAAAATCTACGAAATCTACGAAGAAATTTGTGGAGCTCGACTTACAACCAATATGGGAAGAATTGGTGGCTTCGAAAGAGATTGGTCAGATGTGGCTTTCAAAAAACTAGACACTTTCTTAACCGATTTTCCAGTGGCTTGGAAAGAATTTGAAAACCTATTTGAAAGAAATAGAATTTTTATTGATAGAACCGTTAATGTTGGACCAATCTCTGCCGAAAAAGCAATGCAATATGGTCTAACAGGTCCAAATTTACGCGCAGCTGGAATTGATTATGATGTGAGAAAAGCGCAACCTTACTCATCCTACGAAGATTTTGAATTTGACGTTCCAGTAGGAAAATCAGGTGATACCTATGATAGATTTTGTGTAAGAAATGCCGAAGTTTGGGAAAGTTTAAGCATTATCAAACAAGCATTAGCCAAATTGCCAGAAGGACCAATTCACGCAGACGTTCCCGATTATTACCTGCCTCCAAAAGAAGATGTATACCATAATATGGAAAGCTTAATCTATCATTTCAAGATTGTGATGGGAGAAGTTCCGGTCCCTGTAGCAGAAATCTATCATCCAGTTGAAGGAGCCAATGGAGAATTAGGGTTTTATTTGGTAACCGATGGAAGCAGAACACCTTATAGACTACATTTTAGAAGACCTTGTTTTATATACTATCAAGCTTACACCGAAATGATTAAAGGCGGAATGTTATCAGATGCCATCGTAATATTATCAAGTTTAAATGTAATTGCAGGCGAATTAGACGCTTAATAATT
>CAZLEU010000018.1:0-34397 GCA_964558625.1 uncultured Flavobacterium sp. | reverse complement strand
TGCATTCATTCCATGTCCGTAAAATGGCACAATAGCATGAGCAGAATCGCCAATCAGAGCCACTTTGTCTTCATATGTCCATGGATAGCATTTCATTATTGCCAAATAACTAGTTGGATTCTTGAAAAAATCTCTAACCAAATCTGGAATAACCTCTTTTGTATCTGGAAAATAGTTAGCAAAGAAATCAACCAAAGTAGGTTCGTCTTTGAGTTGTTCAAATGAGTTTTCCCCTTCAAAAGGCATGAACAATGTACAAGTAAAACTTCCGTCGAGATTAGATAATGCCATCAACATAAAATTTCCTCTTGGCCAAATATGAAGTGAATTTTTATCTATTTTATGCGTTCCATCAGGGTTTGCAGGAATATGTAATTCTTTGTAACCCAATTTCATAAATTCTTGCGAATAATCAAACATCGATTGGCGTTGCATACGATGGCGAATTCTAGAAAAAGCTCCATCTGCACCAAAAACCATGTCGTATTTCAATTCAGTCCATTCGCCTTGTTCGGTTTCTCCTTCAAATAGCGTAGCAGTTGCTAATGAGACATCCCAAATTTTTCTATTGAAGAAGAATTCTGCACCCGCTTCTTCGGCCAAATCAATCATTCTACGATTTAAAACACCACGTGAAAGTGAAAATATAGCTTCGCCTTCTTTTCCGTAATATTGTGTTGTAAAAGTTCCGTCTTTTAAATGAATTCCTCTTTTGTCAACTGGAATTCCAATTTTTTGAATCTCTTTTTCAAGACCAACGTCTTTCATGGCTTTCCAACCACGATTAGACATTACCAAATTGATAGAACGACCAGAAAACTCAACTGTTCTAATATCTGGACTTCTATCATAAACATGAACGGTATGACCTAGTTTTTTGAGATATATTGCCAGTAAAGTTCCGACTAATCCAGAACCTACAATGGCTATTTTTTTTGGAGTTTGCATTTAATTCTTATAAAGCGGTTTTGCAAATTTATTCTTTTTTGTCATTCGTTCGTAGTAAGAATCTCAATTATTTTTTCGGAATAAAAACCAACTTCGTTGATGTTGCCATAATCTCTCTCTTATTTATTTTCATCTTTCTAAATTTTCCTTGAGCATACATTTCGGCTTGATCTTTATAATGTGGACTTGTTGGAACGCCAGATTGACCAGTTGGCAAAATACTCACGCTATTTTCAACATCAGAAAAATCGATAATTCTTCTAGTTGATGGACCAGCAGTTACTTTATAAATTCCATCTTCATTCATTGGAAAAATTAAATTGTTGATTACTTCATTGGTGCCGTCGACTTCATAAGTTCCCACATTGAAATAGCCTCTTAATGCCTCTACTTTTCCTAACGGATGTTGGTGCTCAAGAGTATGAACTTTATTCCATGTCCAAGCAGAAACATCATTTCCTAATTGTTTTTCTAATACTCTAATTGCTTCTTTGAATGATTGACTTAGAATATCGTTTCTCGTTTCTTTTTTGTCTTTTGTTTCCAAATTATCCCACCAAGGTGAAGTTTCATTTTGACTTTGACTTGCAATAGTCTGTTTCATAATATGTGTTCCCAAGAAAGCATTAAAATTGTCTTTTCCTAATTCATCTTGAAATGTGTTTTTCAAGTAACAAAAGAGCCATTTTGTATAAATAGTAGGAGCGACTTCGGTTTTGTTATTAGAACCATCCCATTTTTTTAAAATTTCAAAAGCTATTTTTTCATTTGAATTTGTAGTTTTTCCATCGATTATAGTCAGCCAACTTGCCACCACGCTTGGCGTTACAGAAGAAGTGTTGTCCAAAATCATTTTTTGTACATCAGTCGAAGTCCAATCATTTTTTGGTGCCAACAAACCGTCAATCCTTTTGGCTCTATCTTGTGGTAAATAATAACCTGGATATAAATAATTGTCAATTGCTTCTGGCTGATTATTGGAAGAATAAACGTAATTCCATGTTGGATTTAGTGCAGATGGATTTTTTGAAAAAGGCAAAAATTCCCTTTTGTCATCAATTCCATTCGCACCACTCATGATGAAATTTCCGTTTACAGAGGGGTCCAATTTATATAGTTTTCCTGATGTTATCCACGCAATATTATTTTGAGCATCACCATACATAACATTCAATCCAGGAGCATGGATGAGCGAAACATTATTGTAAAAATCAGTTACATTTTCAGAATGAGACAAAGCATGAACAGCTTGTAAAATTTGATTTTTTTGTTGCGTATATATCCATGACATGGCAATAGGTTTTTGCGAAGTCAAAGTTGTTAACAAACCATTCATAATAGGACCATGAATAGACTCTTTTATATTTAAAATTACTGAAGTACTATCTTTAACTTTGATAGTTTTCTTGCGAATAGTGTAATTTTTAAAACCTTCAATGGTTTTATATTGATTTGCATTTTCTGGATTTTCTTCTTCTTGAAAAAGATCTAAATCGTCGTTTTCAAACATAGTTAATCCGTATGCATAATTTCGGTTATGACCCAAAAGCGGAAAAGGTGTTCCTGCTAAATAATAACCATACATTTCATAGTCAGGTGTTACGATATGCGCTTCATACCAAGTGCAAGGTTGCGAAAAACCTATATGCGGATCATTGGCAAAAATTACTTTTCCATTTTTGGTTTTTTGAGCACCAATTACCCAACTGTTGCTTCCAATAAATGGTGGAATAGGAGAATTGTCTAGCAAACTAGCAACCGATTTTGAAATTTCGGCATAATTGTTTGATTTAGCTTGGCTCTGTTCAGTCATGCCTCGAGTTCCTTTATAACTTTTAAGTTGTGTTTTTCCAAGTGAACCATCAATTCCGAAATCTTTTAGATACTCCATTCCAAATTTATCGCGAATGTCGGTTAGTAATGGATCTGTTTTTTGTGCCATAGCAAAACTAAACGACATAAATCCGAAGATGTTGTAAACGTCTTTTAAAGTGTATTTTTCTTTTTCAACACCTACTAATTCAAATTCTAAAGGTGTTTTTCCATTCTCTATAAATTGATTAACTCCGTCAAGATAGGCGTTGGCCAGTATGTATGTATCAGAATTTTTATCTAATTCGGCAATTGCTTTTTCCGAGTTTTCATCGATTCCAATTCCAGCGAAAAATTGATCATTTGGCAAAGCTTTTGAACCAAAAAGTTCGGATAATCTTCCAGGAGCAATTCGCCGCATGAGTTCCATTTGCCATAATCTGTCTTGTGCGTGAACATAACCTAAAACGGTCATAGCCTCTTTTTGAGTATCTGCATAAATATGAGGAACGCCATAATCATCGAAATAAACGGTTGTTTTTTTACTTATATTTTGCAAAGCAACTTCACCGTCATAACTAGGCTTTTTGTATTTGGTATAACCAAAAAGGGAAACTGCAATTAAAGCAAATAAGGAAAGAATTATAAAACTAATTTTTTTAAACTTTTTCATTGGAATGGATTTGAATTTCAAATATAAAAAAAAGACGAACAAATTGGTTCGTCTTTCTAGCTAAACTTTGTGTTCAGCATTATATTCTAGGAAACTCAATTTTTGTTCCAACATTCAGGCCATTATTTTTGGCAAGAACGCCGCACATGTGAAATAACATTCTCGCACCTACATTTCCATCCCAATCGTCATTTTCGCCAGGAGCAACTTCTACCAAATCGAATCCTATGATTTCTTTACCACTTTCGGCTAATTTGTTGAATAAATAAGTAGCTTGTTCAAATGAAAATCCGCCTGGAACTGGAGTCCCCGTATTTGGGCAATACCAAGGATACATTCCGTCAATATCAAATGAAATACACACTTTTTGTGGTAATGAAGCTATGATGGCATCGCATTGTTGTTGCCACGTTTTGCCTTCGAAATTTTCTTTTTTCAAATCGGAATCAGTGTGAACCAAAACTCTTCCGTTTTGTGATTTTACAACGTCCACTTCTTGTTCGCAGAAATCACGAATTCCAACTTGAACAATTTTAGAAATCTGAGGAATTTGCAAAGCATTGTACATAATTGACGCATGTGAATAGGTAAAACCTTCGTAGGCAATACGCAAATCCATGTGCGCATCAAGATGTAAAATCCCAAAAATATCGTGTTGGGTTGCCAAAGCTTCGTAATAACCAAGCGGTGTTGAATGGTCACCACCAAGAAGAACAACTTTTTTACCTTGATTCATCCAATGTAAAACGGTTTCTTTAACTTCGGTGTGCAAGTCGCGACAAACAGCATTTATTTTATCTAAATCAGATTGCAAAGCTGGAATTTCAGCCACATTTTGACCATCTTCCAAAGCTTCGATAATGGGTTGAGCCAGTGCTTTGTATTTATCAGAATTGGTTTTCCAAGATTCAGGGATTTCGGCGTAATACATACCGAGTTTCCATAATTCAGGAAAATCTTGATGATTCAAATCCACTTGAAAAGAGGCGTCTAAAACAGCTTCTGGTCCTTCGGATGCGCCTGCACCATAACTTACGGTAACTTCCCAAGGCACAGGAATTATAATAATTTCTGATTGGTCTGAAGAAAAGGGTAGTCCAAAAATGGTTGCATCGGCTAATCCTGGTTGTGATGGATCGAAAGTTTGTATAATTTGTTCTTTTGTCATTATGATAGTGTCAAAGTTTCTAGGCAACAAAGTTAGTGTTTATGGTAATTTTTTGAAAGTATTTTTTTAGATTGTCTTCCCTCGACTGTACCCAGGATGAGAAGATCACAATTTGAAAGACGGGAATAGCAAATATGATAATTGTCATCTTTTTTACAGCCTAAAAAGACCATCTTTGGCGATTACAATTTTAATATTATATAGGTATGAATAAACTAAATGCGCATACTTTTCATATTCCAGTAATGGGGTTGGCTTATACGATTGACAGTCCAATTCGTGTTGCTCATTATGGCATTTCTTCTGTTATTTCGATAACAGATGATGAAATTCTTGAAAAAATGAGGGCGTTTTACAGCGAAAAATTTTGTGTTCCTTATCAAGAAATTACACAAAAATTCCACGATTATAGAGCCGAAAGAATTACTCATTATTTGAATTTGGTAGACACCATTGTTAAAGAAAAGTTTGAAAACTTCAAAAATGAATTGGCAGAAAGTAGAACTTCTTTAGAGAATTATATTGCCATGTTGCCAAATAAATCGGATTTGAAAAAAGGATTACAAGGTTTTATTGATGACGGGATTACGATTAAAGAAACTATCAAAAGTTACCTTGAACAACATCTTGTTCCTGGAGCTATTGATGTGAACATTATGACCAAAGTCGATAAAGACAATTTTGACAAAAACGATCAACTGTCAGTAGAATTTAATGATGCACATGCAGCACTTCGTGGATTTGCTAATAGTGATTTGACTTCATCGGTAGTGCTATCTGCAGGAATGAATCCTAGATTGTATAGCTATTTTGAGAATTTTAAAGATTTTTTCCCAGATTTTAAATCCGATTTAAAAAAGAAAATCATCTTGAAAGTGAGTGATTACCGCTCAGCAATGATTCAGGGGAATTTTTTGGCCAAAAAAGGACTTTGGGTTTCAGAATATCGAATTGAGTCTGGATTGAATTGTGGCGGTCACGCTTTTGCAACTGATGGTTATCTTTTGGGTCCAATTTTGGAGGAATTTAAACAAAAGAAAGACCAGTTGGTTCAATCGGCACATGATTTACTGGTGAAAGCATTAGGACAAAAAGAAATGCCAATACCCGAGAAACCATTAGAATTAAAAATCACTGCTCAAGGTGGTGTTGGAACGGCTGAAGAGCATGCCTTTTTATTGGAAAACTATAATTTAGATTCTATAGGTTGGGGTTCTCCTTTTTTACTGGTTCCCGAAGCAACTTCACTTGATAGTGAAACACGAGCTTTGCTTGCAAATGCTAAAGAAGATGATTTTTATTTGAGCAATATATCGCCACTTGGAGTTCCGTTTAATTCGGTTAGAGGGACTTCAAATGAGTACTGGAAACAAAAAAGAATTGACGAAAATAATGCTGGGAGTTCTTGCCCGAAAAGACTTTTGGCTTTAAGTAAAGAGTATGATGATAAAGGATTGTGTATGGCTTCTAAAAAATACCAAGATATTAAATTGGAAGAACTGGAAATTCAAAAAGACGACATAACATTGGCTGATTATGAAAAAATAAAAAATAAGATTACCGATAAATCCTGCCTGTGTGTTGGTTTGGTTAATGCAGCCTATTTAGAAAACGATATTAAGATAAAAGGACAACAACAAGGAATTGTGATTTGTCCTGGTCCAAATTTGGCATATTTTGATAGAGAAATTTCGTTGGCTGATATGGTAAAACATATTTATGGCAATGCCAATGTGATGACCGATACAAACCGTCCAAATGTGTTTGTAAAAGAATTGCGAATGTACATTGCGTACTTAAGAAACGAGATTTCTGAATATACCAATGAACTTACGGCTGGTCAAATTAAAAAATGGAATTCGTTTAAAAACAATTTGTTAGATGGAATTGTCTATTATCAAAACCTATTTGATAATACAGAATTCTTTAAAAATAAAAGTATTAAAATTCAAAATCAGATAGAACAATACCAATTGGAATTGAATGAGATAGAAATTCCTAGTTTGATTATGGCTTAAAAAACATACCTGACAGGTTTTCAAAACCTGTCAGGTTTATATTTTATTGATGTGTTAAAATTCCTTGTTTAAGAATTTGCCCAAAATTGTACATATCTTCATATGAAGTGTATAATGGTACTGGAGCAAGACGAATAACGTTTGGTTCGCGCCAATCGGTTATGACACCATTACTCATTAAATAATCAAATAAACTCCTGCCTTCTCCATGAAGAAAAACAGATAGTTGACAAGCTCTTTCTTCTTGGTTGGCTGGTGTGATTATTTCAAATGTGCTGTTGACTTCTTTGTCTATTTCGTGAAGAATGAATTCTAAATAAGCTGTGATTTGGTTTCTTTTTGCGATTAGCTTTTCCATTCCTACTTCGGCAAATAGTTCTACAGATGCAAGATAGGGTGCAAGTGAAAGAATAGGTAAGTTAGAGACTTGCCAACCATCGGCACCATGAACTGGGTCGAAATCGGGTTCCATTTTGAAACGTCTTTCTTTGTTGTGTCCCCACCAACCTGCGAATCTAGGTAGATTGGTATGATGGTGTTTTTCGTGAACAAAGCAACCTGAAGCATTTCCTGGTCCAGAGTTCATATATTTATAGGAGCACCAAGCAGCAAAGTCTACATTCCAATTGTGGAGTTCCAGTTTTATATTTCCGGCAGCGTGTGCTAGATCAAAACCAACGTTTGCTCCAACTTTATGACCTGCTTCGGTGATGGTTTTTATGTCGAAAACTTGTCCTGTGTAATAGTTTACACCTCCAAATAAAACTAAAGCTAATTCATCACCAACTTCTTCAATTTTGGTTAAAATATCTTCTAAACGAATGTTGTGTTCGCCTTCACGTCTTTTTATTTCGACTATGGCTTCTTTTGGGTCAAAACCGTGGTGGTTGACTTGTGATTGGAACATGTATTGGTCTGAAGGAAATGCTTTTTCTTCGCAAATGATTTTGTAACGTGTTTTGGTGGGACGATAAAATGAAACCATTAGCAGGTGTAAATTGATTGTTAATGTGTTCATTACGGCAACTTCGGAAGGTTTTGCTCCTACAATTTTGCTTAATGGTTCTGCAAAGCGTTCTTGATAATCCCACCAAGGTTTTTCGGCATAAAAATGACCTTCGACGGCTAGGTTTGCCCAGTCGCTCATTACATCGTCAACGTATTTTTTGGCAATTTTAGGTTGCAAACCAAGTGAATTTCCTGTGAAATAAATTACATCTTTTCCGTTGTGTTGTGGGAAGATAAATTGTGGTCTATATTTTTTTAATTCGTCATGGTTGTCAAGTTGTTGTGCGAATTCTAGTGTGTTTTGAAATGTCATTGTGTGATTTGTTTGAAATTACGATAAAGGCAAGGCATACCTTGTCTGTACTGAATATTGTGTAAATATAAAGAAAAAAAGATGTTTTGAAAAAATGATTTTGTGTAAGGCGATAACTATATAGCCCTGATTGGAGTGGCATCTCGTCTTTTGGGACGAGATAGAGCGTAAAGCAGGAATAGGGTTTATATGAATGCCCAAAACATTCGCTCCAAAAAAAATCTCACCATTTCTGATGAGATTTAGTATCTAATTTTTGGTAGTTACAGTATTAGCATTGCATCGCCATATGAGTAGAATTTGTATCCTTCTTTGATGGCTTCTTCGTATGCTTTTTTCATTAGGTCGTGACCGCAAAATGCCGAAATCATCATAAGTAAAGTAGATTTTGGTGTATGAAAATTTGTAATCATACAGTTTGCGATGCTAAAGTCGTGAGGTGGGAAAATGAACTTATTTGTCCAGCCTTCATATGGATTAAGCGTTTTTGCTGATGAAACAGAACTTTCTATAGCGCGCATAGAAGTGGTACCTACGGCGCAAATTCTTTTCTTTTTGGCTTTGGCGGCATTAACAATATCGCAGGCTTCTTGAGTGATTTTTAACTCTTCAGAATCCATCTTGTGTTTTGATAAATCTTCCACCTCGACTGGGTTGAAAGTTCCCAAACCTACGTGTAATGTTACTTCGGCAAATTTCACTCCTTTTATTTCTAACCTTTTAAGTAAGTGTTTTGAAAAGTGTAATCCTGCAGTTGGGGCAGCTACTGCACCTTCTTCTTTTGCGTATATAGTTTGGTAACGGTCGGCATCGTCTTCGTTTACTTCACGAGTAATGTATTTTGGGATTGGTGTTTCGCCTAACTCGGTTAGTTTGTATCTGAATTCTTCATATGAACCGTCGTATAAAAAGCGTAACGTTCTTCCACGAGAGGTTGTGTTATCGATTACTTCGGCTACCAATGAATCGTCATCTCCAAAATAGAGTTTGTTTCCAATTCTTATTTTACGAGCTGGATCTACAAGAACGTCCCAAAGGCGTTGTTCTGCATTTAGTTCTCTTAATAAGAAAACTTCAATTCTTGCCCCAGTTTTTTCTTTGTTGCCATACATTCTTGCAGGAAATACTTTGGTGTTGTTAAGAATGAGAACATCATCGTTATCGAAATAATTGATTAAGTCTTTGAACAATTTGTGTTCTATGGTTTTCTTTTCACGGTTGATGACCATTAAACGAGATTCATCTCTGTTTTCTGCTGGAAATTCGGCAAGAAGTTCTTTTGGTAAATTAAAATTGAAGTGTGATAATTTCATTTTATAAATTTAGGATTATAAGATTTTGGATTTAGGGGTTATCTAAATTTTTAATCGTGCGCAAATATACGATTGTGAAATAGGCGTTGTCAAGTGTTTTGATGTTTATTTTGAAAAAGTTTAAGGTTATGCGTTTGGAACGTTAGGGGAAACCGTTTGTGGTCTATAGTTTTGAAATATAAAAGCCTATTTTTTTTAGATCTTCCCAAAAAGAGGGATAGGATTTTGAAACTACGTCGGCATCTTGGATGATTAATGTCGTTTTAAGAGCCAATGGGGCAAAGGCCATTGCCATTCGGTGATCCTGATAGGTTTTTATTGAAACGTTTTCAATAAATTGTATGCTTTTTTCTAGTGTTAGGCTATTGTTTGTCACCGAAATTGTTGCGCCAAGTTTTGAGAGTTCTATTTTTAGTGCTTCTAATCTGTCGGTCTCTTTTATTTTGAGTGTGTGTAATCCTGTTAAGTGGCAATTCATTCCCAAACCAAAACAGGTTACGGCTATTGTTTGGGCGATGTCTGGTGATGATTGTAAATTGTAGTTTGCAGATTGTAGTTTGCAGGTTCCTTTTTTTACAATTGTTATTGTATTGTTATTGTTATAAAAGGTTTCTACTCCAAAATCTTTATATAGTTCTGCTAAAACTGAATCGCCTTGTAAACTGTCTTTTTTATAGCTTGATAGGTTGATTTGTGTTCCTACATCTGAAAGTGCTATTATAGAGTAATAGTACGATGCCGAAGACCAATCACTTTCTATGGTTAGTAGTTTGGTGTTTGGAGCAAGTAGTTTGTTGACTTTGATTCTATTATTGTCAAATGAAGTCTTTGTGCCAATTTCATTTAGTAATGCCAATGTCATTTTGATATAGGGAGCAGAAGTTATTTCGCCTTCGAGAGTCAATTCTAATCCATTTTCGAGTTTTGGTGCCACAAGTAAAAGGGCAGAAATGTATTGGCTACTCACATTTGCAGGGAGTGAAACTTTGTTTTGCGTTATTTTTTTTCCTTTGATTTTTATAGGTGGAAAACCTTCTTTTTCTTCATAAGTAATTTGGGCGCCGAGTTGTTGTAGGGCTTCAACCAAAATCTTAATTGGGCGTTCTTTCATTCGAGATGAACCTGTTAAGACAACTTCTTTTTCTTCTTGAATAGAAAAAAAAGCGGTTAGAAAACGCATTGCTGTTCCTGCGTGGTGAATGTTTATAAGTTGGGTGTTGGATTCTAAGGCTTTTGACATTACATCCGAATCATCAGAATTAGATGTATTTTCTAATGCAATAGTTGGATATAAAGCTTGTAACAATAGTAATCGGTTGGTTTCTGATTTGGAACCAGTGATTGAAAGTTTCAAGTTTCGAGTTTCAAGTTTCGAGTTTCTTAAAAGGATATTCATCTTTCCGAATTTGTATATGGAGAAATTGTATATTTTATTTACTGTATTTCCGAATTAGAATTTACAATATATGGTATATAATTTCACAGCATATAAAAGTTACAATTATTTGAGTTTTTCATTATTATGATGTCTATCATGGTCTCGATTGGTTTTTAAATCCATTTTTTTATCGAAAGCGGCTTGAAGATCGATACCTGTTTGGTTTGCCAAGCATAGTACAACAAAAACCACATCGGCAAGTTCTTCGCCTAAGTCTTTGTTTTTATCGCTTTCTTTTTCGGATTGTTCGCCATAGCGTCGGGCTATGATTCGGGCAACTTCTCCAACTTCTTCTGTAAGTTGTGCCATATTGGTAAGTTCATTAAAATAGCGTACTCCGTGGTTTTTTATCCAGTTATCAACTGTTAGTTGGGCATTTTTTAAATCCATGTTTTGATGTATAAATTATGAATTGAACAAATATAGATATTTGTGAATTTGCAAAGGCGAATTGCATGTTATTTTTGTTAAGACCCTAAAACTTTAGGTTATGAGGTTAAATTTTTTTGATTTGTAAAAAATGGCAATAAGTATAAAGAGCACTTTATAGAAGCAACAGTATTTATTATAATAGTGGTTGTACTATAGTTTCTTTAAAACAATTTTTTCGTTTTGTTTTTCAATCATCTGTTTGTAAAAATCTTTTATTCCATCGTAGTGATCTTGGTGGATTATGGCGGAGTTTATTTCTCTGGAAATTGAAAATTGAATCTTGTTTTCAGAAATGTTTGATTTGTACATGTAGGTCATAAATCCATCAGGTGTTTTAATAACAATTGACTTTGGTAGTGATTCGACTGTGTATCCTTGAGGGATTTCTACACTTATTATAAATCTTCTTTGATTTGGATATCCAAAGTAAATGGGTAATTGTCTGTTTTCTTGAGTGAACGGATTTTTAATGATTTCAAAAAAAACAAGTGGATCTATATATAGTTTGTCGCTTAATTTTTCAATATGATTTTTGGATGTAAAACTGAATGTTTCTATGATAGGTTTTGATAAATCTGTCGCTTCATTTTCAATACTATAATCTGTAATTGAAATTTCATCAAAATTATTTTCAAGTTTTTCTATGTATGCTTGGGTATTTGTTTGGCTGTATTTTCTCCTAAACGTATAAGCTTCATAATCTGTTTTTTGGGATCTAACTTTACCAGATAGATTTTCGTCATTGGTAATGGTAAGCATTATGTTGATGTTTTCTTTTGATAAAAATTCAGGAACAAGATTTACTTCTTCTGATGATCCATCGTTTCGTATTAATCTTCCTGTCCAGTTTAAGTCTCTAAGGGGTAGAATATTTAGGGTTGTGTTTTTATCGGTTGCATCCAGTACAATTTTTTTGTTGTCAAGTTCAACGGCAACAATTACATAATTAAAAACTGTTCTGTTGGGGAAAACAGGGATACCATGGTCAACAGTGCTTAGTAATACTGGAAATGCATCAATGCCTGCGTAATTAAGCATTGATAGGAGTAATAGATTTATTTCGGCAACATTTCCTGTTTTTTCTGCATAGGCATTGGAGAGTTTCTTATTGGTTAAATAGCCCAATTTTGAATCCCAATTCATTTTGTTTTGAATAAACTTGAAGATTGTGTTGACTTTTTGAATTTGTGTAGTGTCATTTTTTATGATGAGCCTTAAATCTGTGTCAAAGTAACTTTTATCTTTTAATTCTTCTCCAAATTCTTTGTTTTTATAAATGTCTTTTGCGACATCTTCCCATGTTTGTGAATATTGTTTTGTAGGAGCATCGGGAAAACGTGTTTTTTCTAGTTCATGGTGTATAGAACACATATAATTGTCAATGTTGTCTATGTATTCTTCCTCTAATAATGCTGGAATTTCTTTTGCTTTGTGGATACTTGTAATTTGTTGATAATCGAGATTGATGGTTTGTTTGTGTTCGTTTATGAAATTTTGATAGCCACTTTCAATTTTTGATTCTGATTGAATTTTGAAAAAGCCTACAGTTATTGGATTGTATATAAAAAATTCGGGAATTTCTGTTTTATATTCGCAAAAGTTTACTGGAATGTCATATTGAAAATCAAATTTGGGAAACTTTATAATGTTTTCAGAATTTATAACATATTTGAATTCAATTATGGAGCCAACTTTTACGTTTGGCATTGTAATGCTTGCTTCACTCCAATATTCGTTCACATTTTTTTTGAAACTTCCCTCATTATTAAGCTTGGTTTTCGTAATTTCTCCATTTTCAATATTGTAGGTTATGGCATTTGAAAAGCGAATAGTTTCATCTTTTAGGTTTTCATAACCAACGTAGTATGGGACTTTAAAGTTTGCCCAATTTAATCCTTCTTTTTTATATATTTTTATTCTAAACTCTATTTCATGAATTGCATAAAACCCATATTTATCTTTATATCTAAAATGGGTATATCCTTTTTTGTATAAAATTGCTGCTACAGCACTAGTGTCTTTTGGGTGTTGTTTTTCTTTTAGTTCATCTATTGTTACTTTGCCTAATTCATATTTTTGTGAGAAGAGCGAGATGGAAAAAAAGAGTATAATCAGTAATAGTGCTTTGCTATATTTCATTATAATTTAGATTTTTTTTAGGACAATTTTTTCGTTTTGTTTTTCAATCATCTTTTGATAAAAATCTTTTAATGTTGTATAAAGTTCTGAAGAGACAATTGCGGTGTTTATTGTATTGGTAATTTTCATTTGGATTTTATTCCCTGTGTTGGTAATCAGGTATTTGAAAACTGCCATGTTTTCATCGGTTACAAATTTTGCTTGAGCAGGTAATGTTTCGACGGTATATCCTTCGGGAATTTCAATGTTTATATTATATGATTCTTCAAAAGGATAACCAAAGTCTACTGGGTATTCTCGCGTTTCTTGTTTAAAAGGATTTTCGTTTATAGATAAGAAGAATAGAGGTGATAAATAAATTTTATCGTTTATTATTTCATAAGCGTTAGTATTTTTGAAAGAGTAGGTTTCAACGATAGGTTTTGATAAGTCTAAATCATTGTCTCGTACATAATCGGAAATTTCGATTGATCCTTTTTCTTCTTCCAATTTTTCAAGATAGGTTTCTTTGTTGAGGTTTATTTTTTCTTGTCTAAATTTTAGTGCATTGTGTTCGGTTAATTGTGTTCTTATTTTGCCACTAATTCCACCTTTATCATCGACTACAACTTGTAGGTTGTTTATTTCAGATGAAAGGTTGTTTGGTGTTAAGTTGACTTCTGTTGAGGTGCCATCTTTTCTAATGAGTCTTCCAAACCAGTTTAGATCTCTCAGCGGTAAAATGTTTGGAACAGCATAACGTTCTGTTGCGTCTAGTAGAATTAATCCATTTTCAATTTCAACAGCTGCGACGACATAGTTGAAAGCGGTTCTGTTGGGGAATAGTGCAATTCCGTTTGAACGTGTGCTTAATAAAACAGGGTTGGCGTCTATTCCTGCATAACGAAGCATTGCAGTAAGCATTAGGTTTATTTCGGCAACATTTCCGACGTTGTCTTTGTAGGCTTTTTTAACACCGTCATTGCAGTTGTAACCATAAAAGTTATTCCATTTTACTTTTGATTTTACAAAAGAAAAGATGGTGACTATTTTTTCATCTCTTGTTGTTATTCCAGAAATTAGTGTGTTTATATCTTCTTCAAAGTAGCCTGTTTTGTTTAGTTCGCTTCCAAAATCGTCATCTTCATAGATTTTTTTGGTTACAGTTTCCCAATCGGTTGCATATGTTTTGTAGGGTTGATTTGGGAATCGAGTCATGGTTAGCTCATGCGAAATGCTTGAGGTATAATTTTCGATGTTATTTACGTAAGCTTCGTCTTTCATTGACGGAAGATTTTGACACAAATAGGTGGTTTGGGTTTCTTCGTAATCAATTTTATCGGCACTAAAAGTTGTTGTAGTAACTCTTCCTTGAGATCTTTCTTTATTGTTTAGAGTGATTGTTGATGTTTTCTTTTCGACACTAGTTTTGGGGAAAATAAAACCTTTTTGAGTTGGTTTGTAAACGAAGTATTCGGGAATGTAGGTTTTAAATTCAGAATGATTAACGGGTATGGAGGTCTGAAAACTCCAATCTTTGAGGGCAACAATATTGGGTGATTTTATAGTGTATTCATACTCTATAATAGACCCTTCTTTTACATTGGGCATTGCAATTTTTTTTTGTGACCAGTATTTGTTGATTTTTTCGTCAAACTCACCATCGCTTTTTAGCTTGGTTTTTTCAATTTTTCCTGCAACTAAATTATATGTAACAGCATCGTCAAAGCTTACGTTTTCTCTCATATTGGAAGGGATATAATATCGTACTGCTTTATTAGCCCATTCATATCCTTCTTTTTTGTAAATTTTTATTTTGACTTGAACTGTTGTTATCATATCAAAACTACCTTCGCTTTGAGAGTATTCAAAAGTTACTTTTCCTTTTTCAAACAGAATGGCTGCTGGTGCTTCTGGCTCTATTGGGTGTTGTTTTTCTTCAAGTTCAGAAATGGTTACTTTTCCTAGTTCTATTTTTTGTGCATTTAAATTTGTTATAAGTAAAAGGTTTACGATTAGAAATAACTGTTTTTTTAAGTTCATGTTTTTATTTTTTGAGTAATACAATTTTTGCGTTGTCGTTGCGTGAAATTTGATCTATAAAAAGGCGATAATCCTCATATTCTGTTTTGGTATATAGTCCTTTTTTTATATATAGTTTTCTTTTATAGAGTAAACTTGTTGGAGTTTGTTTTATTATTTCGGTTTTATATTCGCCAAATTTGCTATTGAGTTCATAGTTTTGTGGGATAGATTCTATAGTGTATTCAGCAGGTAGTGTGATGGTAATTTCATCGGTGTCTACAAATCCTCTTTGAATTTGAAAAGGTGTTTTTCGGGTTCTAATTCTTTTTAGATTGGGTTGGTATTGATTGAATGCGTTGACAGTAAAAATTAGATTATTGGCAGAAGGTTTAGCATAATTTTCGGCGGATAAATCTACTTTTTCGATGAAGTTTATTTTTTCTTTGTCGTTTATGAATTCGGTTTTTATTAATTTTAAGTTGGCAATATTGTCCCAATATTCTTTTAGTTTGGCTTCTTTTTCGTTTGGTAGTAAACTCTCTAATGTTACTTTATCGACATATTGTGTTCCAAATGATTCCAATGTGATGGAGCCGACGAGATTACCTGTGTCAGATATGGCATAATTTCCAATGCTTTTTTGTATGTTTTTTTCATCTTCATAAATAGTTGTGTGTACAATTTCGCCTCCTTCAGGTTTTATAACAAGTACATCTCTATCGTCGGTAAAAACACCTTGATAACCAAAAGGGTCTGTTTGACTTGTGCATTCTAAAAAGATGTTTTTTTCTTTATTGGGTATGCATAGAATCATATGGTTTCCTTGCATTGAAACAAAATCGGATTGTATGTTGCGTTTGCTTCTGTCTCCATATAGTACTGTGTTGTAGGATGGAACGTCGACTACATCGAGTAGTGCTTTTGTATAATTACTAAGTGCTTTACAGTCGCCATAACCAAGACGGTCAACATCTTTAGCATACATTGGTTTCCATCCTCCAATTCCTACCTGTATGCTCACGTATCTTGATTTGTCTTGAACATATTGGTAGATTATTTTGGCCTTTTTTATTGGGTCGGTTTCGTTTCCGACAAGAGATTTTATTTTTGTTTTTGTTTCTTGGGGTAGTTCAATTGTTCCAGATAGTATTTTTTCGTGATACCATTTGCCAAATTCTTCCCAAGATTTTGCATTTCCGTCGACTCCTTCGAGATGAAAGGATTCTAATCCTAGGTATACTCTGGGGAATATTTCGGAGAAAATGGGGCTATAGTCTTCTTTTTTTTGAGCAATAACGTTGCTTATTGTATATGATAATTTGTTTGGATTTTGGTTCTTTTGAATTGTCTTGAAATTTTCAAAATTTATTTCTTTCCATTTAAAGCCTAAGTCACTTGGATAGGTGACATTTAGGATTGATTTTTCAATTCCTAAATAGTAATTTGTAATGGGCATCCAACTGGGTATAAAGGCGGTATTGGATGTTTCAATTTCACTTTCGTAAATTACAGTAAATGGATATTCGGTAGGGGTGTAGTCTAAATAAATTACTCTGTTGTCTGAAAATAGTGTAATGCCATCTAAAATAGCTTGTTCTCTAAAATCTTTTCTTTTTATTTTCTTGATTTCGGTTCCAAAAGAGTTGTAGATGGTAGCGTTAATTTCATTGATAGCTAAATTCTTGCTGTAATATTCGATGGCATCAATTGATGATAGTCCAGCTTTATTTAAAACGGTAACGATTCTGTAATTATGAATAACCATTTGTCTTTGTGATTTTATAGCAATATCAATCTGGTTAAGACGAACTATGGCATCGGAATTTTGTTTGAGACTATCGGGGATTGTGGTGATTGAATAGTCAATCCTTTGTCCAAAAAATGTATTGGAGAATAAGAAAAAAGATAAAATATAAACGAGTGCTTTCATACAAAAAAAACTTATAATCAAAAATATAAAAATTTCTTACATATAACAGATGTACTACATTTTATTTTTTGTGTCGATGATTATTGTTACGGGTCCATCGTTTGTGAGGCTGACTTTCATGTCTGCACCAAATTTTCCTGTTTGTATTTTTTTGCCTATTTCTGTTTCCATTTGAGAAATAAATTTTTCATAAATAGGAATGGCAATTTCTGGTTTTGCTGCTTTTATATATGATGGTCGATTTCCTTTTTTGGTCAGTGCATGAAGTGTGAATTGGCTAACAACAATGACTTCACCCTCTATGTCTTTGAGCGATAAGTTCATGATGTCGTTTTCGTCACCAAAAATGCGAAGATTTGCGATTTTTGAGGTTAACCAAATAATATCTTCTTGAGCATCTGTTTCTTCAATTCCGATTAAAATGAGTAATCCTTTTTGAATTTCGGCTACGGTTTTGTGATCAATTGTTACTGAGGAATGGGTAACTCTTTGGATTACAGCTTTCATGAATAGTGATGATTCGTGGTTAGGTTAGCGTTTTTTTGTAGGATATGTAAATTGGTGCATATAATGTATTGCTACTTATTTCTGGTTTCATCACTAGCGATTCGATCATCATTATAGATGTCGATCCGGTAGTTTTCGTCATCGCCTTCTAGGATTTTTAAGTAGCTGTTGTATCGTGTCCAAGAGATTTGATCTTTTTCTAATGCTTCTTTAATGGCGCATTTTGGTTCTTCTTTGTGAAGACAATTGTTGAATTTGCATTGCTCTTTCAATTTGAAAAATTCTGGAAAATAACCGCTTATTTCTTCTTTTTTCATGTCTACTATACCGAAGCCTTTTATTCCTGGTGTATCAATAATTTTGGCTCCAAATGATAAATCGAACATTTCTGCAAATGTTGTGGTGTGTTGTCCTTGCATGCTTTGTTCAGAAATGGTTTTGGTTTTTAATTGTAGAGCAGGTTCTAGTGCATTTACTAATGTGGATTTTCCAACTCCAGAATGTCCAGAAAACATGGTTATTTTTCCAATCATTATTTTTTTTAATTCCTCAATTCCTTTTCCTTCGGTGGAGGATATTCGCAAACATTTATACCCTATTTGTTGGTAAACATACTGCATGTATAATTGTTCATCTAATGTTGACTCGTCTAGGGTATCTATTTTGTTAAAAACCAAAATGGTTTCTATTCCATATGCTTCGGCTGTGACCAAAAAGCGGTCTATAAAATTGAATGTAGTAGGAGGATTGTTTACAGTAATTAATAGAAAAACATAGTCAAGATTGGATGCAATAATGTGCATTTGGTGTGATAAATTGACTGATTTTCTAACGATATAATTTTTTCTGTCGTGTATGTTATGAATTGTGCCAGTGATGGTGTCAGATGTTTGGTCTAAACTATAATCTACAATATCACCTACAGCAATTGGGTTTGTACTTTTAATCCCTTTCATACGGAACTTTCCTTTTATACGGCATTCTAAAAAGGAACCCTTTTCGGTTTTTATGGTGTACCAACTTCCTGTAGATTTATAAACTTGTCCTGTCATAGGGCAAATTTACAATTTTTAGATAAATGATTTCATTTAATATGTAAACAAAAAAGACTGTTTAAATGAATAAACAGTCTTTGGAATATGAGAAATTAATTTTTTAGTATTTGTAAGCAACTCCTTTTTTAATTGCTTGAGAACCACCAATTGCATTTGAGCTAGCTCCAACAGTTGATTTGTCAGCTGTTTGTAATACAAAAGGACAACCCATTGCTGCAGCAGCCATTTTTAATTTTTTCTCAGCTTTTTTATCACCAGTATTACCAGTATGGTAGTTAATTAGTCCTGTTTTTCCTCTAACTTCACCTTCTTTTTTTAATCCAGAGATGTATGCTTTGTCTTCTAAGATAACTACTTTTTCCCAATCGTCTTCACCGTTAACCACTATTTTTTCAGTTACTTCTTCAACACGACCTGATTTTCCATAAACAATTTTTTCAACGGCATATTTACTTAATGTGTTTTCGGCATCTTCTCCATCATATTTGAATATGATTGTGAATTCTTCTAGTTTTATAACTTTACCTTTTACTACTTCACCATTGTGTTTAGTAATAACGTCAACTTGTGCAATTGCAGAGTTTAAACCGAATAAAACGGCTAGTAATAGCATAACTTTTTTCATTTCTTTCATTTTTTAATGTTAAATTTTGATGCAATAATACAATTTTTTTTAAAACATAAGCTTACTAATCTTAATTGTAATTATTTTTTATTAAATATTTTTTCTTGATGTGTAATACTCTCTTGATGAATGGCTTTGAAAAATTGAATGATGAATTCTTCACTTAATCCTTTTTGATTTCCTTCATTCACCATTTTTTCTAGAATTTCATTCCATCGTTTATTTTGTAAAACGGCAACATTCTTTTCTTTTTTTAAGGCTCCAATGTCTTCTGCTACTTTCATTCTCTTGCCAATAATGTCTAATAATTTGGCGTCGAATTCGTCTATTTTACCGCGAAATTTATTTAGCCGTTGTTGGTAATCATCTGCGTCATCTGTAGCTTTTCGGATGGTTAAATCGAAGATTATTTTTTTTAATTGTGTAGGAGTAACTTGTTGTTTTGCATCGCTCCATGCATTGTCGGGATCAATATGTGTTTCAATAATCATACCATCATAGTTTAAATCTAAAGCTTCTTGAGTTACCTGAAAAATCATGTCGCGATTTCCTGTAATGTGTGATGGATCAATGATTAATGGGATGTCTGGAAATTTGTTTTGAAAATCAATCGCAATTTGCCACTCTGGGTTATTACGGTATTTTGTTTTTTCATATGTAGAAAATCCTCTATGTATAACCCCAAGATTTTTGATATTGGCATTGTACAGGCGCTCTACACCACCTATCCATAAAGCCAAATCTGGATTTACGGGATTTTTTACTAGCACAATTTTATTGGTATTTTGTAAGGCATCTGCTATTTCTTGAACTGCAAATGGATTTACGGTGGTACGTGCTCCAATCCACAAGATATCAATATCATGTTCTAATGCCAATTTTACGTGTGCTGCTGTCGCTACTTCTATTGCCATTTGTAAACCTGTTTCTGCTTTAGCTTTTTGTAGCCATTTTAAACCAATTTCACCAACACCTTCAAATCCACCTGGTCGTGTTCTTGGTTTCCAAATACCAGCTCTAAAAACGGATACTTTGGTGTTTTTTAATTCTCTTGCAATTTTCAAAACTTGTTCTTCTGTTTCGGCACTACAAGGTCCTGCGATTACAAGTGGATGTGGCAAATTGAAATTTTTTAACCACGTTCTCATTTCTTTATTGTTTTCCATTTATTGATTGTATAATGTATTGTTGTATGATGTAAATACTAGAGTCTATATACAGAATGCAATTTTAAAGTATACTTTTATTTTAATATTTCTTTAATTCTATTTGTATTTTGCATTTCGTTGTAAACTTCTTCATAATTATCGTTTTCTAATAGTTTCTTGAAGTTTGCTAAATTATCGATATATTCTTCAAGTGATTTTATAACTTGTTTTTTATTTTGTTTAAAAATAGGTGTCCACATAGTAGGTGAACTTTTGGCTAATCGGACAGTGCTTTCAAATCCAGAGCCTGCCATATCGAAAATATCTTGTTCATCTTTTTCTTTCTCAATAACTGTTTTTCCAAGCATGAATGAACTTATGTGTGACAAATGTGATACATAGGCAATGTGTTTATCATGCGATTTTGGATCCATATAGCGAATTCGCATTCCAAGTTTTTTGAATAAATCCATGGCGACTTCTTGTAATTTGAAGCTTGTTCTTTCTACTTCACAAACGATGTTTGTTTTGCTTTCGAATAGGCCTTTTATGGCTGCTTTTGGACCAGAAAACTCAGTTCCTGCAATTGGATGACATGCCATGAAATTTCTCCTTCTATTGTGATTTTCAATTACTTCACAGATTGGGTTTTTAGTTGATCCAACATCAAAAACCAAGGTTTGTTCTCCAATTTTATTCAAAATCTGTGGCAAAATTACTAAAGCAACATCAACTGGCACAGCAACAATTACTATATCTGCTTTATTTAAATCATTTTCGGTTGTTTTTTGGTCGATGATTCCAAGATTTAGTGCTTCGTCAAGATGCTTTTCGTTAGCATCGATTCCATAAATCTTGACATTGTCGTAGATTGATTTTATGTCTAATGCCATTGAACCGCCTATTAATCCGATTCCTACTATAAATACGTTCATAATTTTGTTTTTATTATCAATTGTAAAATCAAACAATTTGTGATTACTATTGAAATCTTTTTATTGCTTCAATAATGTTTTCTTCTTTTACACATAATGAGAATCGTATATAACCTTCTCCATTGCTCCCAAAAATCGTTCCTGGTGTTAGGAAAATGTGTTTTTCATATAATAAACTATCAATGAATTTTTCTGATTGAATACCGGTTGGTAATTTTGCCCAAACAAACATTCCGACTGTGTTTTTATCGAAAGTGCATCCCATTTTTTCTGCTAATTGAAAGATTAAATTTCTTCTTTTTGTATAAATTTTATTTTGGCTTGCAAACCAATCTTTTTCCAGTTTTAAAGCGGCTATTGCCCCTTTTTGAATTCCATAAAACATTCCCGAATCCATATTGCTTTTTACTTTTAAAATGGCATCAATTAGAGCTGCATTTCCTATAACCATTCCGACTCGCCATCCTGCCATGTTGAAGGTTTTGCTTAACGAATTTAATTCTAAAGCGATTTCTTTTGAACCTTTTATTTGAAAAACAGATAATGGATTGTCATTGAGTATAAAACTATAAGGGTTGTCATTAACAATTAAAATAGCATGTTTTTTTCCAAAGTCAATTAATTTTTGGTAAAATTCTAATGTTGCATTGGTTCCTGTCGGCATATGTGGATAGCCAACCCACATTAGTTTTACTTTTGATAAATTGGTTTTTTCCAATGCTTCAAAATTTGGTTGCCAATTGTGTTCTTCTTTTAAATCGTAATAAACTGTTTTGGCTTGAACCAATTCTGTAACCGAACTATATGTTGGGTAACTCGGATTTGGAATTAAAACTTCATCATCTTGATTTA
Source organism: uncultured Flavobacterium sp. (assembly GCA_964558625.1). Lineage (GTDB taxonomy): Bacteria > Bacteroidota > Bacteroidia > Flavobacteriales > Flavobacteriaceae > Flavobacterium. The sequence continues at coordinate 12,079 of CAZLEU010000018.1, read as the reverse complement.
AAAACGCTAAAGAAATATGCATGATTCCTTCTTTTGAACCCATTAATGGTAAAATTTCGGAGTTCGAATTAAATTCGACATTGAAATTATTTTTGTAAAAATCAGCAAAACCTTGACGTAATTCTGGTAGACCTTGATAGCTTTGGTATTCGTGTGATTTTTCATCATGCATAGCATTTTGAATGGCTTCAATTACAGACGAATGTGGTGCCAAATCGGGACTTCCAATTCCCATATTGATGATTGGTTTTCCTTCTGATATAAGTTGTCTTACTTCTTTCAGTTTTTTGGAGAAGTAATATTCTTTTACGGTTTCTAATCTTTTTGCTGTTTGTATCATTGTTTTCAGTGTCATTATCAATTTCAATGTCAACTTTTATATTGATTATGTTGTTGTCATTGAATTTGATTTTTGTTAATGCTTTTTGTTTTTGTATTCACCTAAAATCTTAAAATGATTGGTCATTATTTCCAAAATTTTAATGGCTTTTTCATAATGTTTGTACTTTTCAAAAACCACATCTACAAAAAAGGAATACTGAAAAGGCTTTTCTATAATAGGCATTGATTGGATTTTGGTTAAATTTAATTTGCAATTTGTCATTACATTTAAAACGGTTGCCAAACTACCTGGTGTATCATCCAATTCAAATTTTATGGATGCTTTGTTTATTTCATCTTTGTTAAGATGCTTTTTTTCTTTACTGATTATAAAAAAACGAGTCATGTTGTTGTTGACCGTTTGGATTTCTGATGCAATTATGTTTAAATCATATAATTCTGCAGCAACTTTACTACCGATAGCAGCGATTCCTCTTATTTGATTTTGATGGATTCTTCTTGCGGTTTCGGCGGTGTCTTTATCTTCGACTAATTTGATATTTGGATGCTTTTTCAAAAATTCCATGCATTGTAACAATGCCATTGGGTGAGAATGGACTTCTTTAATTTCTTCTATTTTCTGCCCATTTAGTACCATCAAGTTTTGGATAATGTCTAAATAATATTCACCAATAATGTGAAAGTTATTTTTATCAATCAAAGCATAATTTGGAATGATTGAACCAGCGATAGAATTTTCAATTGCCATAACGGCTAATTGCGATTGATTGTTTAGCAAACTATCGGTAAGAGATTCAAACGACAAGCATTCGTCAATAGCGACATTTTCTCGAAAATATTCAAGTGCTACTTGATGATGAAATGATCCTTTAATTCCTTGTATGGCTATTTTTTCTTTCATTTTAGTCAAAAAAAAAATCCCGATTTTCATCGGGATTGTATTTTATAATTGTTTCAAATTTACTTTTAAACATATAGTAATACTAACCCCTTTTTCTGTCTAAAGAAGAAATAAAAGAAATAGTTGAAATATGTTGAGAAATTTGTATTCATTTATGTTTTTATGTTTGGCTAAAATAGTAAAATTTGTTAAACCAATGCAAAATATTTAAAAAAAAATTACGGAAACGTTTTCGTAAAATCATAAAAACATAATTTAAACGTTATTAATCTTATTGGTTTTAAATTTCCTTTAGTATTTATTACATTTGCTTCAAATATCAAATTATGTCTATAGAAGTTCAAAATATTTCGAAAAGTTATGGTGCTCAAAAAGCATTAGACAATGTTTCATTTTCTGTAAAAAAAGGAGAAATTGTTGGTTTTCTTGGTCCAAATGGTGCTGGAAAATCTACTTTGATGAAAATTTTAACTACATATATCAATTCCGATGAAGGAAAAGCATCTGTTAATGGTAATGATGTAAACGAAAATCAGAAATTAGTTCAGGAATCGGTAGGATATTTACCAGAACATAATCCATTGTATTTGGATTTATATGTTCGCGAGTATTTAGAATTCAATGCCGATGTTTATAAAGTTTCAAAATCTAGAATTGAAGAAGTGATTCAGTTAACAGGTTTGTCAGCTGAAAGCCATAAAAAAATGGGACAATTATCCAAAGGTTATCGCCAACGTGTTGGTTTGGCAACCGCTTTATTGCATAATCCAGATGTTTTAATTTTAGATGAACCCACAACAGGTTTAGATCCAAATCAGTTGGTGGAAATTAGAAATGTGATAAAAAGCGTAGGGAAAAACAAGACGGTATTTCTTTCAACGCACATTATGCAAGAAGTTGAAGCGATTTGTGATAGGGTTATTATCATCAATAATGGGAAGATTGTTACAGATAAAAAGCTAGATAAATTGGTTTCTGATATTATAGAACAAGTAATTGAGGTTGAATTTGATATAGAAATTGATGAGGCTTTATTTTCTAAATTATCTGATTTAAAATCATATAGAAATACACACGATAAAGTTTGGGAATTGACTTTTGAAACAGAAACCGATATGCGTTCTTCCCTTTTTGATTTTGCCCAAGAGAATGGTCTCAAAACACTTCAAATTAACCATAAAAATAAAAACTTAGAAGCAATTTTTAGAGAGAAAACGGCAAAGTAATTGTTTAGGTTATTGTTGAAAAAAGATGTTAGAACTTTTGTTGTCTAGCGTTTACTAGAATCGGAATCTTTTTCTTTAAAAAAAGATATAGTCTAGATTGATTCTCTGTTTGTTTTTCTTGCTCGGTTGCAGAATCAATGTTTAATTATAAAGAATCTGACCTTGGTAAAATGCTTCTAAGGTATTGATTGGGGGATTGTTTTTCAGAATTACATTTCCTGTACTTACTAGTTTTCCTTCTACTTTTTCGGTTGGGTTTACTATGATGTCATTGGATCCTCTATGGTAAATCCAAACATTTTTTGATAATAGATTTTGTGCTTCAACTCTACCGTCACCATTGTAGATTCCTATAATAAATTCGTTTGTATTACCCGAGATATAATAACGGGAGTAGCTGTTGTTTTGAATCTCTAGTTTAGCATTATTGACTTGCAAAATAAAATCACCTGTTCCTGCACCATCTCTGTTATCTCCTTTTTTATCAAGGGCAATCAGTTTTAAGTTTTGATAGGTCAAAATACCGTTTGAGCGAATATTTCTATCCGTTTTAGAATAGATTTCTGTGATGTTTGGGGCTGTTATTAAGGCCTTGGTTTGCCCGTATTCTCTAACCCAATTGCACGTTGCATGGTCTTTTAGAAATAAAGTAGTGGCGTCTTGAGAAACAGAAACATTTTCTATTAAGTTTTCACCCGTTTGAATTTGTACTTTATATTCTGAACCTTCTGTAAGTATAACTTCAATTCCAGCTTCTACATCAATTCTCGTAAATGGTATAATAGAAAAATCTTTTGTGATTGTTGTTCCAGATGATTCTATACAATCGCTAGGTTTTTCACATCGGCAAAATGCGATTAAAATACTAAATATATATATTGGTGCTATTTTTTTCATAATCTTACTCCAACTCCAAATTCGATTGCTTCGGCCACAAAAAGATGTGTTTTTAAAGCTCCGATTGCAAATACTTTATTGGTTAAATAATACTTTAAACCCAATCGGTCGTATATATCCATATCTTCTTTGAATGGCTTATATACATAATATCCAACTTGTGTTTCTATAGACAATTTATTAATAAAAAGCTCGTGACCAATAAAAATGCCAACTCGCTTGTAGTCAGTATTTGGATTTATATATTCTTCGAAAGAAGATATTGAACGGTATTTGATATATTCTTTTAGACTTTTTGTCAAAAATAATTCGGTTCCAAGTTGAATGGCACTTTTTCGGTTAAGGCGTTTATCAGTATAAAATCCTAAGTGGTAAAAGGGATATTGACCACTATTGATAATTGGACTCTCATTCACACCAGTTTTCGCAACAAAGTTATATTTTATAGGCTCTTTATAGCAGATTGTATCTGAAATAGAATTATTGTTTTGAGTTTGTTTTTTATCAAAATTATAGTTTAAACCAACATTCAAAGCATACGAATTAATACCACTATTAGGCGATTTTATTCTACCATTTGATGAATGTGTGAAAATCAATCCTGCTTGAATACCGATATTTTCTATTAGATTTTCTTTTTTGTAGTTTAAAGCTAAATTAATATTTGCATCCAATTTTGAACCAAAGGCTTTATTTTTACTATTAGTGATTTTATTATAAGGGTTGGTGTTGTAGGTAATCCCTTGCGCTAACTTGAATTGCAATTTTCTGTTTAAAAAGTAAAAATTATAATGAGCACCCACTGCAAAGTTAGTTCCTAAAAACTCATTTTTATAATCTTGATACATGAAATAGCCACCAAATTCTGGAAAATTATAAGCTCGATGCCACTCTTTTTTACCATGTGTTTGTTTAGAAAAACCAACCATAAATCCGTAAGGGTGATCAGTAATAAGATGCCCTAAATCTTGCGTATGCGGCATTATGTTTCCTCTAAAAACACTAATATCAAGGACGTTTGTATTCTCAAAATCTTGAGAAAAGAGAAGGATAGGGAATGAAATAAAAGTAAATAGTAGAAACCGCATTGACACAAATTAGAAAAACAAAAGTAGATTTATAATTTCAAAAAACAAATCGCTACTTTCTACTTGTATCAATAAACATCCATCATCCAACATTTTACTTATCTTTGCGCAATAATTATAAAAAATGCTTAAAAAAGAAATACAAACAGCTGTAGAAAAAGGAGAATTTTTACCATTGATGGAAGAGTTCTACACAATTCAAGGTGAAGGGTATCATACTGGAACAGCGGCTTATTTTATTAGAATAGGTGGTTGTGATGTAGGCTGTCATTGGTGCGACGTAAAAGAAAGTTGGAATGCCGAATTGCATCCGCCGACTAACGTTGATTTTATCGTTGAAAACGCAAAAAAATATGCTGATACAGTTGTGGTTACAGGTGGAGAACCACTAATGTGGGATATGTCGGTATTAACATCAAAACTGAAAGAAAGAAATTTAAAAGTGCATATAGAAACTTCAGGTGCGTATTCGCTATCTGGAACTTGGGATTGGATTTGTCTTTCGCCAAAGAAAACTATGTTACCAACAGAAACGGTCTATGCCAATGCCAACGAGTTGAAAGTCATTATATACAACAAACACGATTTTATTTTTGCCGAAGAACAAGCATTGAAAGTAAATCCAAATGCAATCTTATTTTTACAACCCGAATGGAGTAAAAAAGAAGAAATGACACCGCAAATTGTTGATTATGTTATGAATAATCCAAAATGGCGCGTTTCGTTGCAGACTCACAAATATTTGAATATTCCTTAGATAATGAAAAAAACACTCACTTTCTTAGTAATTATTTTTTTTCAGTTTGTTTTTGGGCAAGAAGATTATAGTAAATACAAACCAATTGAGCCATTATATGATAATGGAAAAATCGAAAAATTTTATGAATATCTATCCAAAAGTATTGATTCCAAAAAAGTTAAAGATGAAGATGATATTGTTGTTGCTTTTGTTTTAGATAAAAATGGCAAAATGAATCATATAAAAGTTGGGTTTTGTTAAAATAATGATGCAGAGAAAGAAATTATGTTAGCCTTTGCTTTACCAATTAATTTACAAGGAAATAAATAACTTTTATGAAATCCCACTTCTACTTAAACCCTGAAATCACCTTTCTTAACCATGGTTCTTTTGGTGCTTGTCCAAAACCAATTTTTGAAGAATACCAACGTTTTCAATTAGAGTTAGAAAATGACCCCGTTTATTTTATTCAAAAAAAGGCAGCCAATTATTTAAAAACAGCTCGTGAGAGTTTGGCCAAATTTGTTGGTTGTGATGCGCAAGATTTGTTTTTTACGCCTAATCCAACATTTGCGGTTAATACCATTATGCGTAGTTTGAAATTACAAACAGGAGATGAAATCTTAACCACTAATCACGAATATGGTGCTATGGATAGGACTTGGCATTTTTATTGCAAGAAATCGGGAGCTAAATATATTCGACAAGAAATTTCCTTACCATTAACTTCAAAAGAACAAGTACTTAGCGAGTTTTGGAAAGGCTTAACACCCAGAACCAAAGTGGTTTTTCTCAATCAGATTTCGAGTTCTACGGCACTTATTTTTCCAGTGAAAGAAATTTGCGATAAAGCAAGAGAACTTGGGTTGATTACCATTATTGATGGTGCACACGTTCCAGGTCATATCGATTTGAACATAACAAATTTAAAACCAGATTTTTACACAGGGACATTACATAAATGGATGTTAGCACCAAAAGGAAGTTCGTTTTTATATGTAAAAAAAGAATTTCAAAACGACATTGAACCTTTAGTGATTAGCTGGGGTTATGAAAGTGATTTTCCTGGTGAAAGCCAATTTTTAGATTACCATGAATACCAAGGAACTCGGGATATTTCAGCTTTTTTGTGTACACCAAAAGTGATTGAATTTTTAGAAGAAAATGACTGGAAAGAAAAGGCGAAAGTTTGTAGAAAATTGGTTTTAGATAATTATCAAGACTTTTGTGATTTACTTAATACTAAACCTTTGTCCCCAATTTCTGCATCATTTATTGGTCAAATGGCAAGCATCCCAATAAAAACAACTAAGCCTTTAGAGTTAAAAGAAATGCTTTATTCTAATTATAAAATTCAAATTCCTGTAATGCCTTTGAATGGGAATATTTATTTGAGATATTCAATTAATGCTTATAATACTCAGGAAGATATGGATATTTTGAAAAAGAGTATAATTGAAATTCAATCAAAAACAGATTTGTTGTATTGATTTTTTTTATATCATTGCAAAAAAATAACTAAAAAATGAAAAAACTATTTACAGTTTTACTTTTGTTTGTTTCTATTTATTCTTTTTCTCAAAGAACATGCGGAACAAAAGAGTATATGGAAAAAATGATGACCGATCCAGCATTCAAAAAAGAATATGTTGAACGTCAAGCAAAATTTGAAATTGAGTATCAAAAACTCTTAAAACAAGAAGAAGAATACAAAAAAAGAGGGGCAGCATCACCAAGTGTTACTAAAATAATTCCAGTAGCGGTTCACTTTCCATCAGTATCTAATACCAGCAGTGCAAGTGTAAAAACTTGTTTAAGAGCATTGGCACAGTCACAAATTAATGTAATAAATGCAGATTATAATGCGGCAAATACTGATATATCAAATTGGTCATCGGCAAGTTCATTATACCCAGGAGTAACTACTGGTAATTTGGATGTTCAATTTGTAATTGCTACTCAAAATCATCCTGCTGGAACTAATATACCAAATGGAACTGTTGCGGTAACTTTTGGAACCGATTTTTTAAATGGTGCCGATTCCGATACCACTTGGGCTGGTTACATGAATTTTGTAGTACGTGATGAAGGAACTCAAGTTTTAGGGTACTCTCCATTCCCTGGAACTCCATCTGCTGGAAATTGTGTTGTTATGAATACATTTTGTTTTGGTAAAGGTTCAGGTTGTACTGGATACGTTCCTCAATCTCCATTTAATTTAGGTAGAACCGTTACACATGAGCTAGGTCATTTTTTTAATCTAGATCATACCTTTGCAAATGATAATGGTTGTGCAGGTACTGATGATGATGGAGTTACAGACACCCCTAGATGTGGTTATGCACAATATGGTTGTCCAGCGAATGGTTCAGTTGCAGGTTGTGTAGCTGGTCAAAAACAATTGACAATGAATTATATGGACTATACAGATGATGCTTGCATGTATATGTTTACTAATGGTCAAAAAACAAAAGCTTTAGCATATCTTAATACCATATACGGACAATATCAAACAAACGTTTTGAGTAATATGGAAGTTAATACAATTGATTTTACTGTTTTTCCAAATCCTAGTAATGGATTTGTTAACATTCAATTGTCAAATTTAGCTTCAGAATATACAGTAGAAGTATATGATGCTACAGGAAGAGAAGTTGATTTTATTAAAAACGATAATGGTGACGTTAAATCAATTGATTTGAGAAACGTAACTAGTGGAATTTATTATGTAACAATTGCGTCTGAAAACAAACAAACAACAAAAAAGATTATTATAGAGTAATTAAATAAAATAGCTTTTATAAGAACCTCATTTATTACAATTATAGATGAGGTTTTTTATTTATTGCAATTTCGCTAAATAATCATAATGGTCACCATTTTCTATCAATTCACATTGAAAACCATTTTCTGTAGCTAATTTTTCAAGCAAATTATAATCAAGATAAAGCCATGGAAAAGGAGTTTCAATTTCATTTTTGTACGAAATAGTAAAAGTCAATTCGCCATAATAGTATTTTGTTGGAATTTCATCTTCGTCGAACATATAGATAATATCGGAAGAATCTATTAGGATTTGTCCGTTAGGATTTAATAAACTTTTTAGTTTTTGAAAGTATTTTGCGCTTTTAGATATCGTTTGAAAAATACCTGTTCCATTCATAAGAAGTAAAATGGTATCAAACCTGTCATTTTGATGCAAACCAGAATTCAAATCTAGAATGTTTTGAACCTTGGCATTTTTCAAACCTCTAAGTTGGCATGCTTTTATGGCTTTTTCCGAAATATCTATAGAGGTTACATCAAAACCCTTATTATGTAAAAACAAACTGTGGCTTCCAGCACCGCAACCTATGTCTAGAACCTTTCCTTTTGTCAACTGAAGTGCCTTTTGTTCAAGTTTTGGCATTTCATCGTAGTTACGAAAAAGATAAGAAATACTCATTTCGTCGGCATCAGAAATAGTAGTTTCGGTGATAATGTCTTCTGGAGAATTATTGGTTTGAAAATCAAGTATGGCTTTTCCAAAAAGATCTTTCATAAAAAGTTAGAAGTTTATGGGTTTAAGAGTATAAAAGTTGCTTAAATTTGCTACAGAAATAAAATAAAATGCCAAAGCCAAATTTAAACGAACTCGGAAAACTTGCCAAAGATAAGCATATAGAAAACAAAAAGTATTTTGATAAGCTAAAAAAGAAAACACCAAAAAATTTGGATTATGTAATGCAAGAATTACATGATAATGAGTTTAAGAAAACAGATTGTTTAGAATGTGCAAATTGTTGTAAAACGACAGGACCACTTTTTACCTCGGCTGACATTGAACGTATTTCCAAAAGTTTTAGGCAAAAACCACAACAATTTATTGACCAATATTTGCGAATAGACGAAGATAATGATTATGTCTTGCAAAGTGTACCATGCACATTTTTGGATTCAGATAACAAATGTTTTATTTATGATGTCAGACCAAAAGCCTGTCGAGAGTTTCCGCATACCGACAGAAAAAAGTTTCATCAAATTTCAGATCTAACACTGAAAAACATTGCAATTTGTCCAGCTGCTTTTAATGTTGTGGAGGAGATGAAGAAAAAAGTTGTACTCTAGCTTGTTATTTGGTAGAAATCACATGATATGTATTGAAGAAATAGATGTTTAACTCAATCATAAATCAAATACTTCTTTCTCATTTTCTTAAAGTCATCTAGCCCATTTTTCCATGATTTTCTTATATCTTCTTCAGAAATACCACCTTCTATTTGTTCTTGTAGTTTTTTGGTTCCAGTTAATTTTGTGAAAAAAGAATTGAAAAATTTACTTTTATCCAAAGTAGCGTTGTAAGCTTTAATCAACCATTTCAACTCTAGTTTATCAACTTTCAATGAAGATGACAAATCTTCACCGTAGCATAGTTCATTTATATAAAGAGGATTTTTTGCACCTAGATTAGGAATCGGAGTAAAACTAAAATTGCTTTTTGGAAGAAAAGGAGAACCATAAACTTGAAACTGCTTATCGGTTCCGCGGCCAACACTAACATTTGTTCCCTCAAACAAGCATAAACTAGCATATAAGTTTATTGATTGGTCATTGGGTAAGTTTGGTGATGGTTTTACAGGTAGACTATAAGTTATTTCTCTACTATAATTTACACACGGTACAACAATCAAGTCACATAAAATACCATCGTGAAGCCAACCTTCACCATTAATCATTTGAGCATATTCGCCAATAGTCATACCATGCAAAACCGGAATTGGGTGCATTCCAACAAAACTTGTAAACTCTTTTTCCAAAACTGGGCCATCAACAATGTTGCCATTTGGATTTGGCCTGTCAAGTAAAATGAGTTGAATTTTATTTTCAGCACAAGCTTCCATAACATAATGTAAAGAAGAAATATAAGTATAAAAGCGAGCACCAACATCTTGTAAATCAAAAATCATGATGTCAATTCCAGCCAATTGTTCAGGTTTTGGTTTTTTATTATTTCCATAAAGAGAAATAATTGGTAAACCTGTTTTTGTGTCTTTACCATCAATAATATGTTCACCAGCATCTGCAGTTCCACGAAATCCGTGTTCAGGAGCAAATATTTTTTGAACAGAGATTTTCTTTTCAATCAAAAAGTCTACAATGGATTCGTATAAAAGCTCATTTTCTTTAAAATAAGTTACTGTTCCAGTTTGATTTGTAACAATCCCTATTTTTTTACTCTTCAATTTTGGGAGATATACTTCATAATTATCAGCACCAGTAACAATGGTCGAAATTTTCGAAGGGCTGTCAATCTTAGTTGAGACATTTTTGGGTGGTGAAGGAGTAAATATTTTGTTGCCAATTCCACACGAAGTAGAAACAAACATAAAAATCAAAACCACCAAAAAACTCTTGAGGATATATTTCATAAACTTTTAAACTTTTAAACTTTTAAACTTTTCTACATTGTGTATCTTTGACAAAAAATAAAAAACGACTTTGAACTTAGAATACTTCATCGCCAAACGACTTATTACTTCCAAAGAGTATAAAAGTAGTATATCTGCACCAATTATAAAAATTGCAATTGCTGCAATTGCAATCGGTATGGTTATGATGATAATCTCTATCGCAACAGGAATTGGTTTACAGCAAAAAATACGTCAAAAAGTAGCAGCTTTCAACGGACATATTATTATTTCCAATTTTGATGAAAACGAATCTCAAGTTAGTACCAAGCCAGTTTCAATAAAACAAGATTTTTACCCAAAGTTTAAAAATATAGAAGGAATTCATCATATACAAGCCGTCGCTACTAAAGCTGGGATCATCCGAACCGAGTCGGCTTTTGAAGGTATAATTTTCAAAGGTGTAGGCAAAGATTACGAATGGAACAACCTCAAAGAATATATAGTTAAAGGGCGAATTCCTAATCTTTCGACCAATTTAAATCCTGAAGTAATCATTTCACAGTACCTAGCCAATAGACTAAACCTTAAAATAGGAGACAGGTTTAATACGTTTTTCATGAAAGAAAGCGGCAACCAACTTCCCAACCTTCGTGTTTTTAATGTTGTAGGGATTTACAATTCAGGTTTTCAAGAATTTGACTCTACCTATATAATAGGAGATATACGTCATTTACAACGAATCAACAAATGGCAAGTTGACCAAGTGGGCTCTTTCGAAGTCTTTATAGACGATTTCACACAAATAAAGAAGAAAGGAGCAGAAGTATACGACCAGACTAGTTCACTACTCGATACCAAAACCATTATCGAGAAATATTATTATATTTTTGAATGGCTGGAGCTTTTTGATTTTAATATTATTGTAATCCTTATAATAATGATAATTGTAGCAACCATCAACATGGTTGTTGCATTACTCGTAATGATATTAGAACGAACCCAAATGATAGGAATCCTAAAATCACTTGGAGCCAATGATTGGGTGATTCGCAAAATATTTCTATATAATGCATTCTATTTAATATTCAAAGGACTTCTTTGGGGAAATATAATAGGTATTGGGCTTTTATTAATCCAAAGATACTTTGGAGTAATACAGCTTAATCCTGAAAATTATTATGTAAATCAAGCACCAGTATATATAAATTGGTTGTACATTCTGTTGTTAAATGTCGGTACAATACTTATATGTATGTTCGTTTTATTTTTACCTTCCTATATTATTACCAAAATTTCACCTGTAAAAGCCATTAAGTTTACCTAGTTTTTTTGTAGCTAATCCCGCTTTTCATTTCAATCTTTTTCTTGTTTTGCAAAGCAAGAAAAAGGATTTTCATTACAATCGGGGCTATTTTGGTGTTTTTTTGGTGTGTAGATGATTTAGTTTTTAGAAGTTTTCAAGCGCAAACAGCCAATTTTTAAGCAAAAAGTTATTT
>CAZLEU010000017.1:0-34653 GCA_964558625.1 uncultured Flavobacterium sp. | reverse complement strand
CAATAATTGAGCATAAAACACCAATACATTCTCCTTTTTGATTGAGAACAGGTGAGCCACTAAGTCCAGCCCAATCTTCATAATCAGAAATTACTTCTTTTGTTTTTAATAAAATATAGTCTCCATATTTCTCGATGAATTGAAGACCTTCTTTGTGAGCGTTTTTTCTATGAAGCATAACTCCTTTGAACTGAGGTCTTATTTTTCCTTTTATAAAATAAAAGTCATTATTATTTGGCTCAACGATATGCTCCTCTAAAAATTCAAACTTCGCTTCGTTTTTCTTTACAAAAATATTGCCTTCACTATCTTGTATTTGCTCATCAGTAACAAATGGAGCAATTATTTGATTTCTGTTAATTAAACTTATAGCAACATCAAAAAGTTCGGCTTTCTTATTTGGATTAAAAAAATCTATTTTCTCCATATAATAAAAACCACCAATTGGAGTCATCAATGTTGACAAAGTATTTTTATCACTGATATTATTTAAGATTGCTACATGATTATCAATCCCTGTTCTTTCATTTACCTTATGATCTTCAATATGAATGTTATGGTCAGCTGTTATAAAAAAAAGATTTTCTTTATAATTTATAAAGAACCCCGAACCAAATGCAATTGGATTTTCAAGATTTTGATTTTTAAATATTACAATTTGATAATTCGTTTTGGCTAAAATTTCAATTAAATTAAATTCCTTTTCTACTAATTTCATATTATTATTTTTCTGCTGATAGTCAAATATTCTCAACTTCTTTTATTCTTAGCTTTCCAACTATCATTTTTAAAATAATTTCTTTTATTCTCATATATCTTACCACGAATGTAAACTCCAATTATTATTACTGGAATAGCCAATAGAATTTCATACCACTGCATAGCGTTTTAGATTTGATTAATTTGCAAACTTGCAGTGCAGTTACTATTTTAGCAAGAAGTGTAGTGTTTGACTCCAGAATTGAATACAATTTTTTGAATTTGTAGCCTATAAAAAAGATGATCAAGCATCTTTTTTATAGACTCATTCAAGTTAATACAGAAAAATTAATGTAATTAATTAGTTGACGAATTAATTTAGAGCAACACTGATTAATTCATCAATAGTATTAAAATCTCTTTTTGTGAAGTCTTTATTATCTCTTTTATTGATGTAATTAACCAAATCTTGTTTTGGACCTGAGGACCAAAAGTTGTAAAGTGATATTATGTTTAACCCGTCTTTGATAAATACTTCTCCAACTAAATTTGTGGTAGGTTTTGACGATTCATCGTAGATTTTTCTTTTTCCATTTCCTACTATACGATATAGTTTTCCGCTTGTGTCTATTTTTTCAAATGAGTTTTCCGTGCGATTGTTGTTATTACTCTTTGAAATTGTTACTAATTCTATTTCACTATTGGGAATGTAAGAAATGTTATCTGTTGATTTTACAATAGTCACTAATTGTTGCTTTTGTCTATGATTAATACTTACTAAACCTTTGACCACGGTTTTGTTATTTAAAATTACTTCTCCTTGATAAAAGTTATTAGTTTCAGGAATGATCTGTTCTTCGTCGCTGTTATAAATTTGAGAAAAGGAAACTCTTGGAGAGGCAACTAAAAGAATAAACAATAAAGAAAATTTGTAGATTGCTTTCATAGTATTGAATTTTAAATTTTATTACTTAAATACAATTTTGATGCCATTTTTTTAACTCTTGTTGAGTGGCTTCAAATGATCAATTGTAGCAACCACAATATTTTAATTTAATTATGAACCCAAAAGACAAATAAAATTTCTTTAAAAAATCTAATTGTAATCGATAGATTATTCACCACGAAGAGCAAAATTGAAAGCGCAAGCCTTGCAATTTATCTAAACCATGGTTGTGTGACGTTTTTATATTTGACTTTGCAATTAATTATTTATTTTTAAATCTCTGATTGTAGGGAAAATGGCAAATCTGTCAGTCAACAAATTTAAATAAGTTTGAGCAGTTTCAGTCGTAAATCTCGCTGACTTGCATAATTCGTCTGCTTGGTCAATGTCCTCGTAAAACAATTTATTATATTGTTCAAAATTCCCGGTTGCTATTAAGAAAAGATTGTTTTGGTAGAAAACTAGTTGGTTCTTATTTTCATCTTTCCATATTTTGTTATTACTTCTAATCGCATTTAAAAATTGATTTAAATTGGGAACTTCTTTCAATTGGTTTTGCCATAATTTGTTTTTTAAATTTGATTGAACAAACTCTAATATAACTTGATGAGAAGGTTCCAAACCAAGCTCGTAAATTGTTTCATCAATATTTAAAAAACGATTGTCAAACAACCATTTTATTAAAAATGTATATGCTTCAGGCCATAGATTGTATTCGTTATTTGGATCAAAAAAATATGAGCTTATGATTTCACGTTCCTCCTTTATTACAAATGAAATATATTCGCATTTATTTTTTTTAATTTCGTATTCAGCAGCTACATCTATGAGGTTATTGTAACTCTTTTTAAAATAGTCTTCATCAATTTTTCCAAAATAATTTTCAAAATCTTTATATGGTGATAGTGGATTTGGTGTTACATCCCAAAAATCATTAGTTCGTGTATCCTTTTTTTTTGGTAAATAAAAATAGACCGCTTTTAAATATGCTATAAAATCATAGTCATTTTTTTTAGGACTAACTGGTGGATAAAATGCATTATTAGTTATGTCAAAATCGAAAACAAAATCAATTTGATAATCTTTATGTCTTATTGCTACTCCACTGGAGTTTGAATTGACCGTTTTGGGTGGTTTTTTTAGCCCATATTTCTCAAAAAAATCCATTAGTTTAACATCTGTGGATGGAAGTCCTATTAATTCAATTATTTCTGTTTGTTTCATACGATTTTCTCTGAATTACTTTTATTATTATTTGTTATAAAAAGGCATAATACAATCCCTTTTTTTACTCGTCAAAAGGATTATATCCTAAATAGTGAATCAGTATGTCATCACCTGTAGGGATTGGTCTATCCAAATAATCTAAACTCATGGCAAAGGCTGATTTAATATATTTAGAATAGCTCCCATTGTGTAAATTTCTTGAAACACCAAATCCAAATTTTTTAGACTCGAATCCACTTTCATCATCCGTTTTTAAGTTTTCATCCAAAGCTTGAAATTTGTCTAATAATTCATTGTACGGAACTTTAAAAAGATCAATATCGTTAAAAATAAATTTCCCTTTCTCCATTTCAATAAATTCAATAGATTTTTTGTTCTCATGAAAAATGATTGACAATTTATATTTTTCAATATGTAGAAATTTGTTCTTTTTTTCTAGAGAAAGGTGAAAACTTTCGCTCTCTTTATATTGGATATCTTTTCCGAGTTTAGCTTTTACAGCTTTTAAACTTTCACTAAAATGAAACATACCAAGACTTTCAAAACTTTTAAACTCCATATCTAAATTTTTAATTATTTCGTTTGACATTTTTAATACATATAGCTAATGTTTGAAATCTCTTTATTGTGCGCTTCATAGAGTTTTTTTTTGCATTTCTTTGCGTTTACCTTCTTTTAAAAACCAAATTTCTGTTTTCTCAATATTTTTATTTCTCAAAACAGGTAAAAAATCGCTTGGCTCATTAGTTGTCATTTCTCTACAGGCAAACTCTTTTAGTGTATTTAAGTTTTCCAGAGCACTAAAATCTCTAATGTTTTTCATATTCCAAAGCTCAATTTTTCTCAATTTACAATTTGCACTTAGCTTAGGAAATGAAGTAATTTTATTAACAGTTTGTAAAAAAAATGTGTTCCAAAGAATCCATTTTATTTATAAAGTCAAGATTTTCTAAATTTTCAACTTTGTAAAATTAGATAAACTTTAAATTAGGAAGCGATTCAAGGGCATCAAAATTTTTTAGCCGTCGGTTTTTTTCTTTTGTTTTACCATTCTCGCCATTGTTGAGTTAAGTCTGAATTATCTTCAATTTTAAATCCTGTCAATTTTACAGATTTTAAAATAAAATCCACCAATTCTTCTCTTTCTAACGTTTCGATATAATCTCCATTTTTGTTGAATGAAAATACAACTTTTTTTATAGCAGAATAAATTTTTGTTGCTTTTTTTTGAATAGTCGCTTCACAAATTGTATCAATAAATGTTTCTAATACCTTTTGTGCAAATTCTATATTTTGTTGATTAAATAAATCATCACCTTCATTCATTCTAATTTCCCAATTTTTTGTTGGTGTTTTAGTTTTTAAGTTAGTAATAGTTTCTAAATTTTCAACGTTAAGATTTTTGTTTTGTTTGGCTAAAGATTTTTTTAGTTCGTCAACATACTTTTCTGATAGACTAATTAACCAAAACCTTATCCAAACGAATTTCATAAATTCATCAAGTTTAATTAATATTTTTTTATCACCTATTTTAAAGTAATAATTGTATTCCGCTTTGTCGTATGAGATCCCTTTGTCTTTTTCGTATGGTTTTTTACCTATTTTTTGATAAATTTCGTCAACACTATCGCCAATTTTTAGGTTATAAGGTAATTGTATATCAAAATCTTTCTTTTTTTCTAAATAATTATTTTCAAATGATATTTCTTTCAATATTAATTCGGATTTATCTTTAGTATAAATTGATTTAGGACTCCCGAATTCATTTTCAAATTTATCTTTGTGTTCAAATTCAAAATAAACTCCCTTTTCTCTATTATTATAATCAATTCGCCAATCATTTTCAACATCAAAAGAAAGTGAAAAAAAATCTATAAATTTTTTCACTTCGGGATTATTTATTGAATGCCCTAAAATTCTGTCATGTAAATCAAATGTTTCCATTAATCATTATTTGTTGTTTTTTCTGTGGTTAGATAAACTGTTGGCTAACTCACAAATATCATCAAAGATACATTACTTTTTCCTGTTTTTCCAACTGTTATTATGGTACATATTCTTTTTATAATCAAAATATTTACCTCTTAAGAAAAGCCCTAAAAACCACAACACAATAGCTCCAACAATTTCATACCATTCCATAAGTGTTTGATTTGATTAAACCGCAAACCTATGAGCAAATTGGGATAACTGCAAGAAGTATAGTGTGTGATTCCGGAATTGAATACTATATTTTTAAGTTTTTTAATAAAAAAAGATGCCGAAGCATCTTTAATAGTATTAATTGTTTAAGATAATCTATTCATCTAAGTCAAACTTAAAATCAAGTAGTTCTTTTGGAGTTTTACCCAATCCTTTAGCTAATTCAATTAATGTTGTAAAAGCAAGATTTCTTTTACCACTTTCAATCATGCTAATATTACTTTTAGTTAAATTGCTATTGGCTGCAACTTGATCTTGACTTAAGTTTAGACTCTCACGCATTTTTTTTACATGTTGTCCAAATTGGACTAAGTTTTTATCACGTATTTTATCCATTGTTTAATCAATTTGAACAAAAAGCGTAATTTTTTAGAATAAAAATGTTATAAGAACTTATAACAAAAACATTTTTTTATTATATTCGCAAAGTTCAAGATAGCCTAATAAAATTGGCATAATCTAGAATTTTAAATACATTTGCGATTCTTCATATACAATATTGAAGCATTCGCTTTGAATCTCGACTTTGAAAACTGGTAATTTTTGCAACGAGATGATAAGTAAGATGCTCACGCTCTCGGGTGTGGGCTCACTTATTGTTGCAGGGTATACCAGTACCTCAAAGTCAATAAGCTGAGTTCCATGCCTTTTTTTATTCTACAAAATTTGGTTTACTAGCAGGTTTAAAGTATTGCTAAAAGCAAGCATCGCAGTTGTTTTATTAACTTTTAAAACTGTGTGCCTATGCTAAAAACATCAAATTAAACTTCATGGATTGTCCCTCGACTGCGCTCGGGATGACAAAACTACAAACAAAAAAGCCCTCTATCTCGTCGGGAAAACTAGTATAGAGGACTGGACAAACAAAACTAATGTTTCATTTAACTCAACCAAAATTATGAATAAATTTTCATTGTACAAGGATAGGTGTATTATTATGGTATGCTGTCTTTGTTTTCAATTTTCTGGTGCAGTCGTAAAGTCGAAAGTCGAAAGTCTTAAAGAATGTTCTACGATTGGGCACGGAATGACAAATCTTGAGTATTCAGTAATCTGTCGTCAGTATTCAGTGGATGCTGTTCAGACAACACAACAACAAATTAAAGGAATTGTGAGTGATGCTAATGGCGTATTGCCGGGTGTTACTGTATCAGTTAAAAATGCCCTTCGACAGGCTCAGGGTGACAGTACGGTGACTGATGAAAATGGTCGGTTTACAATAGCTGCTGCTGAAGGCGATGTGCTTGTTTTCAGTTTTATTGGTTATAAGGAAGTCGCAGTTACAGTAGTAGTTGACAGCTTAATCAATGTAACCATGCAGGAAGATGCCACTACTTTGAAGGAAGTGGTTGTGAATGCTGGGTATTATAACGTGAAAGATAAAGAACGAACAGGAAGTATTTCTAAGATTACTTCTAAAGACATCGACAAACAGCCTGTTACTAATGTGCTTGCGGCTATGCAAGGACGGATGGCTGGTGTGGATATTGTGCAGGATAGTGGAAGCCCTGGTGGTGCTTTTAGTATTAAGATTAGAGGAACGAATAGTTTACGAGCTGATGGGAATCAGCCGCTATATATTATAGATGGCGTACCGTATTCGTCGGAAACTATTGGTTCTATTGCTACTAGTGGAACGGCACCGAGTTTGACCAGTCCATTGAATTCTATTAATCCTAGTGATATTGAGAGTATTGAAGTGCTCAAGGATGCTGATGCTACGGCGATATATGGTAGTCGTGGAGCTAATGGAGTGGTCTTGATTACTACCAAAAAAGGAAAGGCAGGGAAAACGACTTTTACCGTGAATGGTTCTACGAGTGTAGGAAGTGTAACGCGAACTCCGAAATTGATGAATACACAACAGTATTTGGCGATGCGCCAACAGGCTTTTGCTACTGATGGTATAAGTGTTTATCCCGATTTTGCTTATGATGTAAATGGTACTTGGGATGCTAACCGCTATACCGATTGGCAAAAGGAGTTTATTGGTGGTACAGCTGAAGTTAATAATTTACAGGCTTCGGTTTCTGGTGGAAGTTCAAAAACACAGTATTTATTGAGTGGAAATTATAGAACGGAAACGACTGTTTTTCCTGGTGATTTTCAGTATAATAAAGGTGCTGCTCATTTTAACATGAATCATACTTCGGATGATGACCAATTTAAGTTGGCGTTTTCGGCTAATTATACTGCACAAAAGAATAATCAACCCGCTACAGATTTGACGGCTATATCGAGAACCTTGGCACCTAATGCACCAGCATTATATGATGCTGATGGGAACTTGAATTGGGAGAATAGTACTTGGGATAATCCGTTGGCTAGTTTGCTATCGGAATTTAATTCGAATATAAAAGACTTGACTGCGAATACCGTTTTATCGTATCAGATTTTGAAAAACTTACAAGCCAAATCAAGTTTTGGTTATTCGGATTTGAAGAGTATCGAGAGTAGAACGCAACCGCATACGTTGTATAATCCGGCTTTTGGATTGGGAAGTGAATTTTCGGGATTGAGTGTAAGCCAAACCGATAGAAGCACATGGATTGTTGAGCCTCAATTGCATTGGAACACCTCTCTTGGAAAAGGAAAAGTGGATGCTTTGGTTGGAAGTACGTTTCAGCAACAGAAAACCAGCCGATTGTTTATGAATGGATTTGGATTTTCGAGTAATAGTTTGATTAACGATTTGGCTTCGGCATCGATTAAAACTATTGACTTGAGTGATGAAACTGTATATAAATATCAAGCCTTTTTTGCCCGAATCAATTATAATTGGAATGAACGTTACATTATTAATATTACCGGTCGCCGTGATGGTTCGAGTCGTTTTGGACCTGGCAAGCAGTTTGCAACTTTTGGCGCTGTTGGTGCCGCTTGGATTTTTTCGAATGAGGATTTCTTAAAAGATAATTCATTGTTGAGTTTTGGAAAACTGCGCACGAGTTATGGAACTACAGGTAATGATCAGATAGGCGATTATCAGTTTCTTGATACTTATGCCTCTTCGAGTAGCACGTATCAAGGATTGATTGGATTGCAACCGATACGATTGTTTAATCCCGAGTTTGGATGGGAAACGAATCGAAAATTTGAAGTGGCGTTGGAAACTGGTTTTTTGAAGGATAGACTGTTTTTGACTACTGCGTATTATTTTAATCGTTCGTCTAATCAGTTGGTTGGTATTCCGTTGCCCGGAACAACTGGCTTTGGTTCGTTGAATGCCAATCTTGATGCTACGGTGCAAAATAGTGGATTGGAGTTTACACTAAGAACTGTAAACATGCAAAGCAAAGATTTTGAATGGACTACTAATTTTAATATTTCGGCTAGTAGAAACAAATTGGTTTCTTATCCCGGATTGGAAAGTTCTACGAATGCCAATCGTTTTGTAGTGGGTCAACCAATCAATATCATAAAGGTTTATAATTATATTGGCATGAACCCAACTACCGGTGTTTATGAATTTGAAGATGTCAATGGTGATGGTGTGATTACTTCGATAGGAGATAGAACACAGATTGCTGATTTGAGTCCCGAATTTTTTGGCGGTTTGCAAAATCAGATTAAGTATAAAAATTTCAACTTGGATTTTTTATTTCAGTTTGTGAAGCAAGAAGCCTTTGGACCTACTCCGGGTGTTCCTGGAACTCCAGTTAATCAGTTGGCAAGTGTGAGCAATTCTGATGGACAACAGCCTTTTACAAGTGGCGTTAATGGCGACATTATTAATGCGTATTATCGTTATGCATTGAGTACAGGCAATATTGAAGATGCTTCGTATGTGCGCTTGAAAAACATATCGTTGACGTATGATTTGCCTTTAGAAAAGAGAACAAGTATTCGTTGTCAATTGTATTTGCAAGGTCAGAACTTATTGACTTTTACCAATTATTCTAATGGCGATCCCGAATTTAAGTTCAGTAATTTTTTACCACCGCTGAAAGTGTATTCGGCAGGTGTGAAACTGACTTTATAATCTTAATTTATATGACTATGAAAAAATTTAAAATAACACTACTTGGTTTATTTGTGTTACTAAGTTTGATGGGTTGTGATAGTTTTGTGGATGTTGAAACTCCCAATTCGCAACTGACTGGTGTAACCGTTTTTTGAAGATAGAACTACAGCGAATGCCGCGATGATTGATATTTATTCCAAGCTTAGAGATACTGGATTATTGAATGGATTGACTACTGGTTCTACCGTAGGTTTGGGTTTGTATGCGGATGAATTGACTTATTACGGAACTACCGATGATAACATTTCGTTTATTTTTAATAATACGTTGCTGCCCACAACATCTATTGTATCGCAATTGTGGAATGAAAGTTACCAGCAGATTTATTGTGCCAATGCTGTGATTTATGGTTGTCAGAACTCCACTGGACTTTCTAATGCGGATAAAAATCAGTTTATTGGCGAGGCACTATTTGTTAGGGCTTTGGTTCATTCTTATTTGACGAATTTGTATGGCGATGTGCCGTATATTACTACTACGGATTATGAGGTAAACCGCTTGGCTACTAGAATACCAACAGCTGAAGTTTATACTAACATTATTGCCGATTTGCAACAAGCGATTGCCTTATTACCCGAAGCTTATTTTGCACCTGAACGCGTTCGACCTAACCGTTCGACTGCATCGGCTTTGTTGGCACGCGTGTATTTGTATAATGGCAATTGGGCTGAAGCTTCGAATGCTGCTTCGGCTGTTTTAAATAATGCAGAGTATGTTTGGGAAACCGACATCGATAAAATATTCTTAAAAGATTGTACGGCTACGATTTGGCAATTTTCGCCAAAGTTATCGGGTAATAATGCTGATGAAGGTTCTGTATTTGTATTTCAGACAGGACCACCGCCGTTTGTAGGATTGCGTGCTGAATTGTACAATTCGTTTGCGAATGATGACCTTAGAAAAAGTCATTGGATTGCCACCGTAACGGATGGTTCTAACACTTGGTATCATGCTCATAAATACAAGCAAAATACGAATACTGGAACTTCTGTGGAGTATTCTATAGTGTTTCGATTGGCTGAGCAATATTTAATTAGAGCCGAAGCACGAGCACGACAAGGTGAATTGAGTAATGCCAAACAGGATTTGGATATGGTTCGGAATTTGGCAGGATTACCGAATACAACAGCCAACACTGAAGCTGAAATTATAGCCGCTGTTCAGCAAGAGCGACGTTTTGAATTGTTCACGGAATATGGACATCGCTTTTTTGATTTGAAGCGAAATGGAACGTTGAATACTGCTTTGCCGATTGTGAAACTCGGTTGGAATAGTACTGATGTTCATTGGCCAATACCGGAAACGGAATTATTGGCTAATCCGAACTTAACTCAAAATCCTGGTTATTAATGAGAGCCTCTTTTTTACCAACGTTTTATGGTGTGATCGCCATAATTTTAGTTGGGTTAGTTCCCTGTCCTGTAATGGGACAGGTGCTAACTAAGAAGCATGTAACCGAAGCTGATTATGGCTTGTGGCATCGAATGGTAGAAGAGCAATTGTCTGACAACGGTAATTGGGTTAGTTATCGGTTTTTGTACCCGAATTCGATTGATACGACTTTTGTGGTTCATAGTAAATCTATGAAGAAGTATGTTTTCCCAAATGCAGTTTCTGGACAGTTTGATGGCGAAAAAAGTTTTGCCTTTATCAAAAAGGAGGGATTGGTATTGTTTGATTTAAAAAGCGGTGCTGAAAAGTTATTGCCGAATGTGACTAGGTTTGAATTTTCTGTAGATGGACAGTATTTGGTTACTTTGGAAAATGCTAGTACGCTAGTCATTAGAAAGAATGAAATAACTATTGAGCGGATTGAAAATGTAACTACTTATGAATGGAATAATTATAAGACCATGTTGGTTTATGCAACCTCCAAGAATGGTATTGGTTCTGTTGGTGGTTTGAGTTTTAAAAACACTTTTAGTAAACAACAACTATTGAAACCAACAGCACAAACTTTTGAAGTTTTCAAGTGGCAAAATAATGGAAATTCTGTGGCTTTTTATGGCGTTGATAAAGGAAATGAGGTTGTGTGTTATTATGATTTTGGGACAAGTCAGTTATTTACGTTGAACTCTTCAGATGCTATTTTTCCGTCGCAACTGAAAATTGCTCCCGACCAAAATATTGAATTGAAAGTTTCTCGTGATGGCAAGAAAGTGTTTTTTGGTGTTTCCACAGTTATTGCAAAAGATACCACCCAATATTCCAGTGGTGTTGAAGTTTGGCATACAAAAGATAAGGTACTTTATCGTGAACGAGCGATGCGCGCAAGTTTGGCTTATCCGCAATTTTTAGCTGCTTGGTTACCCAAAGAAGGAATTGTTCGTCAACTTAATTCGGAACAACAAAAATGGGTTGTTTTGAACGGTACTCAAGATTATGCTCTTGTGGCTGCTATTGATCAATATGAACCACAATACAAAATGTATTCTAATATGGATTTTTACTTAATGGATATTAGAACTGGAGTAAAAGAATTGGTTCTGAAAGAACAAACAGGATATGATAGTCAGATGGATTTTTCTCCCGATGGCAGGTATATTAGTTATTACAACAATAGTAATTGGTGGCTATATGATATTGTAAAAAAATCACATACCAATCTTACTCAAGGTTTAAACGTTAGTTGGGATAACCGAATAAATGATCCTGGTAATGAATTACGATTATGGGGTCAGACGGATTGGACGAAAGATGGAAAGTTTATATTGTGTTATGATTATCATGATATTTGGTCGATTTCGCTTGATGGTAAACATCGTAAGCTACTCACTACTGGTATGGAAAAGAACGTGCGTTTTCGATTTGATACTTCATCAATTTATAATGTAGAAGAGTTTAATTATTCGAATACTGGAACTTTAATTTATGATTTATCAAAAGAACTTATTCTGACTGCGTTTGATTTGTATAGCGGCGCACGTGGTTATTATCAATTGCAACCTAATAAAAAACCGCAAGCTTTTATAGTTGATGATGGAATGGTTACCAAATATAAAAAATCAAAAAAAGGTAGTGCTTTTGTATATGTGAAGCAACGTTTTGATTTGCCACCAACACTAGTGTTTCAGAATAATGGTTTGTCAAAAATAATTGTTCAAAGCAATGCGCATCAAAAGAAGTATCATTGGGGTACATCGGAAATGATACATTATATCAATAGTAAAGGAACACCATTGAAAGGTGCCTTGTTTTATCCTGCTAACTATGATGTCACTAAAAAAGTTCCTTTGATTGTTTATATATATGAGGTGGTTTCTGGTGATATGCATGAATATGTAAATCCGAGCTATGATAATAACATAGGTTTCAATATCTCCAACTTCACTACCAATGGCTATGCCGTTTTATTGGCTGACATTGCTCACGAAAAAGGAAATACAGGCTTTTCAGCAGCTGATTGTGTAACTGCAGGTGTAAAAAAAGTGATAGAAATGGGAGTAGCTGATGTAAAAAAGATTGGGTTATTTGGACATTCGTTTGGCGGTTATGAAACAAATTTTATACTAACACAGACGAATTTATTCTCTACTGCAATAAGTGGCAATGGGGTTTCGGATGTTGTAGCACATTATTTTAATTATAATAATGATTTTGGTTCTATTGATAGCTGGCGTTATGAGAATCAACAATTGCGGATGGGTTTTCCATTTTTTGATAACAAGGAAGCTTATTACAGCAATTCACCACTATTAAATGCTGATAAAGTTACTGCTCCTTTATTGACATGGACTGGAAAGTTGGATGAAAATATAAGGCCTGAACAGTCAGAAGCATTTTACGCTGCATTGAGACGATTGAAAAAAGAAAACGTAATGCTAGTTTATTCTAGTGATGGGCATGTTCTATTTAACCCAAAAAACCAGAAGGATTTGACGTTGAAAGTGAAGGATTGGCTTGGTCATTATTTGAAAGATGAACCCAAGAAAGAATGGATGAAAGCGGATTTTGAAACCAATTAAAATAATATGCAGTTTCCTCTTGGAAACTGCATATTTCTTTTACAGCTAGTGTGCCGGTTTGTAAAGGTTGACGGTACATGCATTAACCGCATTTTTCAACCACACTTGTCTTGGAATTGTCTCGTTAGACATACATGCCACACCTCCAGATACCACACAGTCAACAGAAACTGGAAGACAGTTTGCTGGAGAAGGATTTTGGATGAATCCTGAGATTAAAACTGTTTTTTTTGATTCTGCAATTTTAGCCTCGTTTGTGCTAACTGCTCCGGCACTTGCCAATGTGAATGCCAACACTGGCAAGATCACTTTTAAAATGGTTTTCATGGTAATAGAATTTTAATTATTTTTTTGACTTACTCTTTTTTACAGGTTTTCAGTCTCTTTCCTGCTACTGATCAGAATAGATTTTTATGTTGTTATTTGTTGTTTAAATGTTTTTTACTTAATTGGTATTTATGTAAACGATGTCCGATTATTGCATAGAGATAGTTATCTACTACAAACATTTCTTTCAACTTGGTTTTGTTTATGTCGTAAATGTAGATACTTGACAAGTAGGTGTTTTTTTCGATGTTGTACACATCCACAATCGAAGCTTGTTTCCACATTTCTTTAGGTTCGTATCGTCCGATTAGCTTAGAATTTACAAATAGTAAATTATTAGAAACCGCCGTTAATTTATTTACAGTTGCCGGAAGTGACGCTATTTTTCGTTGTCCCGTTTCTTTAATGCGTGCTACTTTGAGTTTTGCTTTGGTCGTGGTGTCGATAGTATTTCCGCGACGGATTAGGTTGAGGTTAGTATCAGCTATAATGAATTGATTTCGGTAGTAATAGGTGTAGATGAATTTTTGCGATTGTTGGTCAAACTGCATCATGCCATCAGTATCAAAAAAGCCATCTATTTGCTTTTGTAATAGTTTAGGTGCATAATGTACTTGTAAACTGTCTTTGAAATTAAATGTTCCTAAAATGTTATAAAGGGTTTTGACTTGTTGTGCTCGAAATGCGATTTTGTCTGGAGCAATTACTTCTGCTTTTGAGAAATAGTAATTGTTATCATACATTATAAGTTTTGCTTTCCAATCGGATATATTGCCTTTGTAGATTACTGGAACTGTGCCATCCATCAGATAAAAATAAGGCGATGCAATTCGGACTTGTACTGAAGCGAAAGGAAAATTTTCTCTTTCCAGTTGTATTTTAAAATTGTGTTTTTCTTTTAGAATAGTATCATAAGCAATGATGTGTAATGGTGCTTCACTATCGCCGAAATAAATGGTGCTGCCATCGGTTCCTGCAAAGTATTTGGAATTATTGGTTAGTTCAGCTTCGGCTGTTTTGGAAGCCGCACCTTGGATAAATCTTCTTATGAATGGGTTTTCGCGGTGCATAGTGTGTTCTGAATAGAAATATAAAATCACAATCACAGCTGAGCCAAGGATGGTAATAATTGCCAGTTTTAGAATTGTTTTAGATTTATTTGTTGCAATAAAGAACGATGCTATTGCCGCTAGAATTGTAAAAACTATATTGAAAATTAGGTGTTCTTTCCAGCCCATTTCTTCAAGTATTCCACCGCAGGAACATGGCACAAATGAGGAATAATTTAGGATAACGATGATGTAAGCGGTGAACATTAGCATTAATCCAAATGAAGCTAACAAAGCAACGTATCTTGATTTTGGGATTGCAAGAAGTATAGCGATTAGCAATTCAACTATTAATACAGAATACGAAACAAATCCGGTATAGGCACTTAGCAATGGCGATTGTCCCAATTGGGCTTGGAAGTTTTGGAATTCTAATAATTTGCTTAGTGCAGAATACACAAAAAGTATAATCAATAGGAAACTTATTATTTCTACAAGAATTGATTTAAGATTGGTGACCTTTATTTTCATGGTTTAATAGAATTGGTAGTGTAAAATTCTATTAATGAAACTATTATCTTATTTCATTTCGGGAATATCAGTTTGCAAAAGAAGGAATACGATTATTGGCTATCGCTTTCTTTTTCTCTTTTTACTTCACTTGGTGGAAAATTGTAGCGTTTTTTAAATGCTTTGTAGAAGTTGGGATAGTCATTGAAGCCACACATTAACGCAATCTCTTTTAATGGAATTGCTGTTTCCTTGATTAGAAAATGCGCTTTCTTTAGTCGCTCATCATTGTAGAATTGATAAATACTCGTTTTTACACTATTGCGGAAGCTGTCTTTTAAAGTGAACTCATTGGTGCCAAACATCTTTGAAAGTTCTTTGGTGGTTGGCAAAGGTTCTTCTAAGTGATTTTGGATGTAGTCAATGACTTTCTGTATTAGTTCTGCATCAGATTGTTTTGTAGTATTTTGATTTGTGCTGTAATCATAAGGTTGATTCTTGAACTCGTATTTCGAAATTACTTCTTGCATTTTCTCCGCTACTTCATTCAGCATA
Organism: uncultured Flavobacterium sp.; assembly: GCA_964558625.1. GTDB lineage: Bacteria > Bacteroidota > Bacteroidia > Flavobacteriales > Flavobacteriaceae > Flavobacterium. The sequence goes on along the minus strand of CAZLEU010000017.1, from coordinate 19,149 downwards.
GTTGCCAATTGGTCCAACTCATCGCCACTGCCATTTAGCTCTACCCGAAACGCAAGATTTCCGGTTGCCATTTCTAAAAGCATTTTGTACAAGCTTTTAATTCGTTGTTGGTTTTGTTGGTTATCCATGAAGGTATGTTATTGAAAGATTGCCAGAAATGAAGTTGGGAAATGCTGACAAAACTATAGCATCGAAGTTTATAAATCAAGAAGTATAGTGTTCCATTCGGGAATTAAACACCTTATCTTTGAGATATTTTTAATGAAAAAAGCATTGCCGTTGTTGCAATGCTTTTAAAAAATGTGAAAGTTGTTCTACGAACTTTTTGCTACTAGTTGAGGTGCTAATTTTTGCTTGAGAATAGCCATATCATCGCTCACTTTTCTGTCAACTACTTTTGCGTAGTGCTGCGTAGTTCTAATATTGGTATGTCCGAGCATTTTGCTTACGCTTTCGATAGGAACACCATTTGTGAGCGTTATAGAGGTTGCAAATGAATGTCGAGCAAGGTGGAAAGTTAATTCAGTTTTAATACCGCAAACATCACCAATTTCTTTGAGATAGCTATTCATTTTTTGATTGCTTAAGACAGGTAGGATTGTTTCTTCATTTAAACACTTTGGATGTGATGCGTATTTTGCCATAATTTGTTCTGGAATAGGAAGTAAAGGAATTTTTGAACTCGTATCTGTTTTTTGTCTATTCTTGAAAATCCATTTGTTTCCATCTATTCCGATTCCGATATGATCGGAAGTCAATTGTTTTACATCGATGTAAGCTAAACCAGTGAAACAACAAAATATGAAAATATCGCGAACTTGAATCAATCGCTCACAATGAAACTTCTTATTGTAAATTGTTTCGATTTCGCTCTCCGATAAAAAGTCTCTTTCAACTTCCTTGATTTTTCCTTTGTACTTTACAAATGGACTTTCAACAATCCATCTGTTATCCAAGCATATTTGGATTATCTTCTTGAAATTCTTGATGTATTTAACCGTTGTATTATTGCTGCAACCACGTTCAGTTCTCAAGTAAAAATCATAATCGGTTATAAAAGCTAAGTCGATATCCTTGATATTAATATCTGAAATATTGTATTTCCATTTCATAAACTCTTTAGTATGGCTAAGTGACGTTTTGTAGCGTTCTAATGTTCCTGGTGAATATTCCTCAGTTTTTACTAAAGCTTCTATTTGATCATTGTGATTCTGAAAGATAGGTACTAGTGTGCGCTGCTTTTCAGTTTTACCCGTCAGAACATTATTAAAAACTTCGGCTGTAATATCCTTATCAACTGCAATTAATTTCTTTTCAATACTAGAATTTTTTGCAATCAGTGAATCGAGGTGGCTATTTATTGTTCTAGCTTCCTCTGAACTGCCTTTCATTCTGCCTGCTTCTGTAGACCATTTGGTAGGATCAATGTACTTTCCGGTACTCTTGTCGAGGCGTTTTCCGTTGATTGTGGTTCTGTGATAAATCGGAACTAGTCCGTGTACGTTAGCTTTGGCTCTTTTTAGATAAAAAAGATTTGTGATTGTTGCTTCCATTTTGGTGACCTTTTAATTAGTAATAATTTAGTTAAAAAGTCAAATAGGTACAAGATGTTCATTTTCTGAACTGGCTGTAAATACTGAGGTTGGCGAACAGATAGGGGCACAATTTTTATTGATTGCCTTGTGCCCCGAATTGTGCCCCTTTAGTATTGCGAATTAATGAATGTTTTGATATGGGATTAAAACAAAAAACCCCGAAAATCATAAGATTTAAGGGGTTTTGAAGTACTTTAAAAAGTATTTTGCGGAGAAAGAGGGTCTACAACTTTCAAAACTCCCAAAAAATAAAAATTCCTATTTATATACAAAAAGTCAATAAAATCAATACTTTACAAAGGTTTTTAAAATAAAAGGTGTTGGATAATATTGGATAAATTAGGATATTTTAGGGCAAATGTGGACTAAATGTGGACTAGATTTTGTATCTTTATGGAACATAAAAAGGCAAAAATATGGCATCAATTTATCTACTCCTTCAGAGCAAAAAAAGTCCTGCGGTAATTTACATTCGTTTACGTGATGGACGAACACTTGACATCAAAGCAAAAACAAATTATCATATTGACCCAATCAATTGGGATGATGCAGAACAGCGACCAACAAAGAAAGCTTTAAAAGATATTGATATTGCAAACCTGGATACAGATTTGTCAACATTAAAAAACGACCTATTAAAAGAGTACAACCGCAGCAAGGGCAACAAGGTTATAGATGCTCAATGGTTAAAAGATTTTATCAATCCACCACAAGAACAAGAAAAGCATCCAGATAAATTAGTAGATTATATTGATACATTCATTGAGTTTAAAAAAGCCGATGTAAAAAGCAGCACCATAACAAAGTGCAATGTTATTAAGCATTTACTTATGCGTTATCAAGAACACACAAAAACAGTTTTATACATTCGTGATATTGATGCTAAATTCAAAATGGATTTTGAAAAATATTGCATTAGTGTTGGTTATGCTCCAAACACCACAGCAAGAAACATTCGTTTTATAAAAACATTTTGTCGCCATGCAAAAGCCAACGGAGTAGAAACACATTATCAGCTTGATAGTATCAAAGCAAAATATCATAAAGTTGAAAATATCTATTTAGATGAAAAGGAAATTGCAGAAATAGAAAAACTAAAAAGCAAGGATCTAACCGATGGTTTAGAAAATGCACGCGATTGGTTATTGATAAGCTGCTATTGTGGTCAAAGGGTTTCTGACTTCTTACGTTTTGATAAATCCATGATTAGATACGAAAAGAACAAAGCAGGAGAATTAAAGCCATTAATCGAGTTTACACAGGTTAAAACAGATAAGATAATGACAATACCGCTTCATTCAAAAATCATTGAAATAATGAAGAAATACGAAGGTAATTTTCCAAGAAAAATATCAGACCAGCGTTATAATGAGCATATCAAAAAAGTATGTGAAAAAGCAAAAATTAACACTCCTACTCACGGCACATTATTCGACCATGACAAAAAAGAAAAGGTTACAAAAGATTATCCAAAACATTTACTAGTTTCTTCTCATATCGGAAGAAGAAGCTTTGCAACTAATAATTACGGCAAAATTCCAACATCATTTTTAATGTACATTACAGGGCATACAACAGAAGCAATGTTTTTAACTTATATCGGCAAGAGTAACAAAGATATTGCAATGGAGTTAACGAATTACTTTTAATATTTAAGGGTTTTTCATACTTTCACATTTTTTAAATAACAAAGCAAACTGATGGGTGAGTTTAGCGAAAGAGAATTAGAAATAGTTGATTACATTGTTGATTTAGTAAACTTTGAAATATTTTCAATTGAACAAGCTGTTTTAGATAAAGGCAAGCTTGATTATTCTTTATGCTCTGATAATTTTGAAAAGCATGAAATTACAAAGAAAAAAGTAGCTAAGTTTAAATCAAAGATTGACAAATGCAACCCAGATATTGCAGCTTATTTAATAGAATTTGCAAAGCCTACACCCAATGAATACGACTTTTACGATTGGAGAGATAAGATTACTAAAAATTTTGTTATAAGTCAATATCAAGAACTTATAGAAGAATTAGCAACGGTTAACATTGAAGAATTAGAAAAATACACTTTTTCTAGTATTGTAAAATCAAGAGGTTATAAATACAAACCATTAAAAGACTATATTCAAGGCGTTTGTGATGTTAATCATTATTCAATTTACAAATCATTTCTCGAAATACCGTTAGATGAAAACCTAGATTACAACTATATTATCACCAAGATAAATAACGCCTTTTTTAGATTAGAGGCTTTTATGAAAGGTTCCGTATTGGACTATTATCATTTTGATTTTAATAGAGCCTTTACAGAATTGTTTTACTACACAAGAAAAGCAGAAAACTATACTTATGACAACTGCAAACGGGTTGGTGAATATTGGCAACTGACTGAGCAAATAAAGAGAGATTATGACCAATCCGATTTTGAAAATTTAGAAGCATATAAAAACAAAGCATTTTGTAAAGATTGTGAAATTTTAATGTCAATAAACTGGGATAGAATTGAAGAGTTTACAAGCTTTGCCACACCTGATGAGATTGATTTTGAAATAAGAAAAAAATCAATTTCTGATTTAATGAAACCTACAACCAAAAGCCCGGAAGTAGTAAAAGTTGAAAGTAAAGAAACGGAAAGCAAAATACCTAGTGAAGAAAATCCATATCCAAGAATATTTAAAGATTACTATTCTTATTCTGTTTTTAAAAAATTACATACCGAATTTGGCAACTCAAAAGAGAATTTATCTAATTACAGCTATGTGTTTTATAAAATGACTTATGAGGGTTTAATACATTATGATTTACTACACAAAACATATATTGAAATGTTATCTGAATTTGATATATCGCTTGACAGATTAAAACCCAGTGCAGAAATTGGAAAGAAAGCTTTGCGAGATAGCGTTTATGCTAAGGTAAAATAAACAACATGAAAACCGTGTTATAAAACACACGATTTCATTCAATCCACAACACGACTTCATCTAGAATTTTGACTTGTTAATCTTAAATATAACAAGTCATGCAAAACAATGCAATTTTACTTCAAACCCTAACTATTGAGCAGCTTCAACAGCTAATAGGTACATCCGTTAGAAACGGTATTCTTGAACTTCAAAAGGAAATTCAAACAAAAGACAATTCAGAAGAATTAATGACCAGAGAAGAAACCTGCCAATTTCTAAAAATTGATAGCAGCACTTTATGGGCATGGACAAACAATGGTAAAGTCAAGGCTTATGGCATAGGTGCAAGACGTTATTACAAAAAGACTGAAATAATGGAGTGTTTAACCTTATTAAAAAAGTAAGCTATGAGAAATTACGAAGAAAGAATTGAAAACATTTTAAACAGGTTAGATACACAGATAACATTTGTTGTAGCCAAAATGAAAATGAATGAAAAGTTTGATCCCGAAGATGTGTTTTTCGATAACGGTGAATTTATGAAACTAATGAATATCAGTAAAAGAACAGCACAGGAATGGAGAAACAAGAAAATTATCGAGTTCTCTCAAGTAGGTAATAAAATATATTACAGACTTTCAGACATTCAAAAATTACTAAATGATAACTATAATTCTAAGTAATAATGGAACAGATAGCAAATAGTAAACTGATGGTTAGTGTTTATCAAGAGTTCAAATACAATTTAGGAAAAAGAAATCTTTTAGAAGTATTACAAGAAATAAAATCCGATAAATATCAAAGTGAAATTAATTCTATTCGATATGCTTTGCATAAAGGAGATGAAAAAACAGCAGAAGAAATCAAAAGTAATTTATTAGGTTTTACAACTTCTGGAACATTTGGAGAAAGCAGAACAAAAGCAAATATAGTTACCTATTCACAAGTAGTATGTTTAGATTTTGATGATATACCATTAACTGAAATAAACAATCTTGTAACGCTTGTAAATGGCTGTAGATACACGTTTGCATCATTTATAAGTCCAAGTAACGAAGGTTTAAAAGTATTCATTAAAGTCAATTCAAATGCAGAACAACATACAACAGTTTACAATCAAATCGCAAATTTTTATAAAGAGTTATCAGGTTATGATTTTGATGCAAAATGTAAAGACATTACCCGATTGTGTTTTGTTTCTTGTGATACAGAATTATTTATAAATGAAAATGCAGTAATTTTTGAAGTAAAGGAAGAAGTTAAACCACAAAAAACAGAACCACAAAAAGAGGTCAAACACGACCTTACGACTGATGAATTATTAGATAAATGCTTAAAGTTTACGGAGCAAAAAGAACAATATTACAACGGAAACAGAAACAACTTTATTTTCTTATTCTCTAGCAATGCTAACAAATTTGGCATTTATGAAGATGATACATTGAACTATTGTATTAATAATTTTGATTTAGAAGAAAGAGAAATAAAAGCAACGGTAAACAGCACATATAAAAACCAAAGTGCAGACTTTGCAAAGTTTGCAAAGTTTGCAAACATGCAAAGTTCCAAAACAGATAGTATCATAAATACAGACAATAATTTTGATGATTATGAAGATTGTCTAAAAGGAACGCCTATAATTCCGCAATCGGTTTACGATAACCTACCACCTATTTTGTTTGAAAGCTGTCAAGTATTTACACAAGAACGAGAAAGAGATACATTCCTTACAGGTGCATTAGCAATTTTATCAGGTTGTTTACCTAATGTTTCAGGTTTATATAGTGGTAGTGTTATTTATCCAAGCTTGTTTTCTTTCATTTTAGCCCCAGCGGCTTCGGGTAAAGGTGCATTAAAATTTGCAAAAGCATTAGCCGATAAATACCATGATAAAACATTAGCGGTTTCCATTGAGGATAAAAAGCGATATGATGAAAATTTAGCGGCTTATAAAATGCTAAAATCAAAAGGTAAACTAGAACAAGGGCAAGAAATGCCACAAGCTCCAAAATTCAAAGTGGTTTACATTCCGGCAAATACAAGTAATGCAAAAATCATTCAGCATTTAGATTGTAATGAGGGTAAAGGAATTATATGTGAAACCGAAGCAGATACATTAGGGCAAACATTTAAAAACGAATGGGGTACTTATTCAGATATGCTAAGAAAATCATTTCATCACGAAAAAATATCAGTAAGTAGAAAAACCGATGGCGAATTTATAGAAGTAAACAATCCTCAATTAGCAGTGGCTTTATCAGGAACACCAAAACAAGTTTTTAATATTATTTCATCAGCAGAAGATGGTTTGTTTAGTCGATTTATATTCTATGTTTTTAAAACAGATGCAGTATGGTTAGACCCATCACCAAAAGGAAATCCTGTAAACTTAACAGATTATTTTACTACACAATCAAAACAAGTTTTAAGGTTAGTTGAGTATTACGAAACGGATGAAATGATTTTACATTTAACTGATGAACAATGGGCTATTTTCAATCCTTTTTTCAGTTCATTTTTAGAACAAATAAACACTTTTGTTAGTGAAGATGCTTTAAGTATAGTTAAGCGTTTAGGATTGATATTATACCGTTTTTGTATGATTTTTACAGCAATAAGAAAATTTGAAGCAAAAGATTATCACAAAGAAGTATATTGTTTAGATATTGACTTTGAAACGGCATTAACGTTAACAAAAACATACGTTCAACACAGTATAATAATGTTTACTAATCTACCAAAGCAAGGAGAACAGGGACCATTCAAATCAGGAGAAAATAAAAAGAAATTCTTTGAAGCATTACCTAATAAGTTCCAAAGAAAAGAAGCAATTGAAATAGGTAAAAAGTTTGATATTGGAGAGCGTTCAGTGGGTAACTTTCTTAAATCTTGTTTGGGTAAATACCTAACGCAACCTAAAACAGGGTTTTATGAAAAGGTATAAGTAATAAAAAATTCTTATTTTATTCTTACATTTAGGCCTTCAAATAAAAAGCCAAAAATGTCAGACGAACAAAAAAAACTATTAGAACAACAGCTTTGGGCTATTGCCAACATATTAAGAGGTAAAATGGATGCCGATGATTATAGAAACTATATTCTCGGCTTTATCTTTTTCAAATACCTTTCCGAAAAATTAGAAATTTATGCTAAAGAAATTCTTGAACCTGACAATTTAAAATATACAGATTTAGAAGAGGAAAAAGACAAAATGTATATTGATGCAGTAAAAAAAGCATGTATCAAAAAGTTAGGTTATTTTCTTAAACCATCAGAGTTATTTTCAAGTTTAGCAAACAAAGGGAATAATTTAGTTGATAATGAAACTAATGAGAATGACGAAGCTACTCAATTTTTTATTCTTGAAGACTTAGAAAGAATATTAAACAACATTGAGCAAAGCACAATGGGTACAGAAAGCGAAGACGACTTTGTACGTTTGTTTGAAGACCTTGATTTAAACTCTTCTAAGCTAGGAAAAACTACTAAAGCAAAAAATGAAATTATTGCTAAAATACTAAATGCACTTAATAAAATTGATTTCCAATTAGAAGATACAAATGCTGATGTTTTAGGCGATGCTTATGAGTATTTAATTGGTGAGTTTGCAGTTAATGCAGGTAAAAAAGCAGGTGAATTTTACACACCACAACAAGTATCTACAATATTAGCAAAGATAGTTACAACAAGAAAAAAACGTTTAAAATCAGTATATGATCCAACGTGTGGTAGTGGTTCGCTATTGCTTCGTGTAGCTAAAGAAGTTGACGATGTGGGTTATTTTTATGGGCAAGAGTTAAACAGAACTACATACAACTTAGCTCGTATGAATATGATTTTACATGATGTTCATTACACTAAATTCGACATTAAACAAGGCGATACTCTTGAAGACGATTTACACGAAGAATTAAAAGCCGAAGCTATCGTAGCAAATCCACCATTCTCAGCTCAATGGAGTGCCAAGCAAATTTTTGCATCAGATGATAGATTTAGTCAATATGGTAGATTAGCTCCTAAAACTAAAGCGGATTTCGCTTTTGTACAACACATGATACATCATTTAGACGATAACGGTATTATGGCTTGTGTACTTCCTCATGGTGTTTTATTTAGAGGTGCAGCAGAAGGACATATTAGAAAATATTTAATTGAAGACAGAAACTATTTAGATGCTGTTATTGGTTTACCTGCAAATATATTTTATGGTACTGGTATTCCAACTTGTATTTTAGTATTTAAAAAATGTAGAGAATTAAATGAAGATATTTTATTTATTGATGCTAGTACTTACTTCGAAAAAGTAAAAACACAAAATGTATTATTACCAGAACATATAGATAAAATTATTAGCACATATCAAGAACGTTTAAATATAGATAAATATAGCTTTAGGGCATCTCTACAAGAAATAAAAGAAAATGATTTCAACTTGAACATACCTAAATACGTTAATACATTTGAGGCTTCAGAAATAATTGATTTAATAAAAGTTTCAAATGAATTAAGAGAATTAGATAAAGAAATAATCAACACAGATAAAGCAATAATAGATTATTGTAAACAACTAAACATTCAAACACCTTTTTAAATATGGTTAATCTTAGTCCAAAATTAAGATTTCCAGAATTTAGTGGTAATTGGAAATCAAAAAAACTCGAAGAAGTTGGCTCTGTCATCAATGGGTTAACGTATAGTCCTGATGATATCCATGATGATGGCATATTGGTTTTGAGGTCATCTAACGTAAAAGAAAATCAACTTTCATTTAACGATAATGTTTATGTCAATACAGATAATTACAATCCTGTTAAAGAGAATGATATTTTAATATGTGTCCGTAATGGTAGTAGAAATTTAATTGGCAAAAATGCGTTAATTACTAAAGAAGCTGAAGGTGTTGCCTTTGGTGCATTTATGTCGGTTTACAGAAGTGAATTAAATAAGTTTGTTTTTCAATTATTCGCATCAGATACATACTATAAAATTATACAAGAAAATCTTGGAGCAACTATAAACTCTATCAACAATAGTGATTTAAAAAAGTTTGAGTTCTATTTCCCATTGAAAGACGAACAAGATAAAATTGCTGATTTCTTGAGTAAAGTTGATATTAAAATAAATCAACTTTCAAAAAAGAAAGAACTTTTAGAACAATACAAAAAGGGCATTATGCAAAAAATCTTTAATCAAGAAATTAGATTTAAAGATGATAATGGAAATGAGTATGAAGATTGGATTGAAGTTATTTTAGATGACATTAGCACTTTTGAAAATGGTAAGGCTCACGAAAATGAGATTGATGAAAATGGGCAATACGTTGTTATAAACTCAAAATTTATTTCTACTGATGGTATTGTGAAAAAATATACAAACAATATTATTTGCGGTTTAGATAAAAATGACATTGTAATGGTAATGAGTGATGTACCTAATGGTAAAGCTATTGCAAAATGTTATTATATTGAAGAAAACAATAAATATACTCTAAATCAAAGAATATGTAAAATAAAAGCAAATGAAAATATTAATAGTAAGTATATCTATTATTTAATAAATAGAAATCCACACTATTTAGCATTTGACAATGGGGTAAGTCAAACGAACTTAAGAAAAAATGATGTATTAGAATGTCCTTTGTTTATTCCATCATCAGTTCAAGAACAAACCAAAATAGCTAATTTTCTAACATATATCGATGATAAAATAAATCATGTCAATACACAATTAGAAAATACAAAAAAATTTAAAAAAGGTTTACTACAACAAATGTTTGTACAATAAAATATGACCACACAACCAGAACAAGTACTTGAAAATAACCTTGTAAAACAATTACAAGATTTAGGGCATAAATTCGTAAACATAAAAGACGAAAAGGATTTATATGCTAATCTAAAAACACAATTAGAAAAGCATAATAAAACTTCCTTTTCAGATAATGAATTTAACAAAATCCTTATTCATTTAAGTAAAGGTAACATCTTTGATAAAGCTAAAACTTTAAGAGATAGTTATGGCTTAAAGCGTGATGATAATACTACTTTTTATGTAGAGTTTATTAATCAAAATTTTTGGTGTCAAAATGAATTTCAAGTATCTAATCAAATAACAATAGAGGGCAATTATACAAATCGCTATGATGTCACTATTTTAATTAATGGGTTGCCTTTGGTTCAAATAGAATTAAAGCGTAGAGGTATAGAATTAAAAGAAGCATTCAACCAAGTAAACCGCTATCATAAACACTCATATAGTGCAGCTAACGGTCTTTTTCAATACGTTCAAGTATTTGTTATAAGTAATGGTGTAAATACAAAATACTACGCTAATAACCCTAAACAATCATTCAAGCAAACATTCTTCTGGAGTGATGAAAACAACAAAAACATAACGCAATTAGAACAATTTACATCAAGGTTTTTAGATCCTTGTCATATTGCAAAAATTATTACAAAATATATAGTACTTCACGAAAGCGATAGTATTCCAATGGTTATGCGACCATATCAGTATTATGCAGTAGAGCAAATTATTGAGAGAGTAAAAAACAGTACCAAAAACGGCTACATTTGGCATACAACAGGTTCAGGAAAAACACTTACATCATTTAAAGCAAGTCAAATATTAACAAACAATCCAAAAGTACATAAAGTAGTTTTCGTAGTTGATAGACAAGATTTAGACGAGCAAACAGTAAGAGAATTTAACGCATTTCAAAAAGACAGTATAGACGGAACAGAGAATACAAAAATGTTAGTCAATCAGTTTTTAGATGATACACCTTTAATCGTTACTACTATTCAAAAATTAAATACAGCAATATCAAAAGTTCGTTTCAATGATAAAATGAAACAGCTACAAGATAAAAAGATAGTATTTATTTTCGATGAATGTCATAGAAGTCAGTTTGGAGATACACATAAAAAAATAGTTGATTTCTTTAAAAACCATCAAATGTTTGGTTTTACAGGAACACCAATATTTGCAAAAAATGCAGTAGCCAAAGAAAGCAAGAAAAACACAACAGCAATGTTATTTCACGATTGCTTACATAAATATGTAATTACAGATGCTATTCGTGATGAAAATGTTTTAAAATTCTCTATTGAATATATCGGTAGATATAAAGAAAATGAAAACTCAAAAACCAATGTAGATATAGAGGTTGAAGCTATTGATACAAAGGAGCTAATGGAAAGTCCTAAAAGGCTTGAAGCAATATCAAACTACATAATAAACAACCATTCAAGAAAAACACATAACAGAACATTTACAGCAATGTTTTGTGTTAGTAGTGTTGATATATTAATTAAGTATTACGAGTTATTAAGAGCAAGTAAACAGGCAGGAAATCACAATTTAAACATAGCTACTATATTTTCTTTTAATGCAAATGAAGATGATAAAGATGCAAATGGTTTTATTCCAGATGATGAATTTAGCGATACATTACCAATCAATAAACATTCAAGAGATAAATTAGAAGAGTTCATAAAAGAATACAATGCAACTCATAAAACTAACTTTTCTACTAAAGACAGCGAAAGTTTTTTCAATTATAAAAAGGATATTTCTAAAAGAGTTAAGAATAAGCAAATTGATATACTATTAGTTGTAAATATGTTCCTTACAGGTTTTGATAGTAAAACATTAAATACTTTGTATGTAGATAAAAATTTAAAATATCACGGATTAATTCAAGCCTATTCAAGAACAAATAGAATAATAGACGAGAAGAAGTCACAAGGTAACGTAGTAGTATTTAGAAATCTAAAACAAGCCACAGATGATGCTGTAGCTTTGTTTTCTAATAAAGATGCCTTAGAAACTATTATAATTCAACCATACGAAGAATATGTAAATAAATTCAATAAAGCATATAAAACGTTAATGGCTATAACTCCAACAGTTGATAGTGTAAATGATTTAGAAAGCGAAGAGGAAGAAGTAAATTTCGCTAAAGCTTTCAGAGAAATAATAAGATTACGAAATGTATTATCTTCATTCTCCGATTTTACTTTTGACGATGTTTATATGGAGGAACAAGAGTTTGACGACTATAAAAGCAAATATCTTGACTTACACGAAAAAATTAAAACTAATTCTCAAAAAGAAAAAGTATCTATTATAGATGAAATTGATTTTGAATTAGAGTTAATCCACAGAGACGAAATAAATGTAGCTTATATATTGAGATTATTAGCTAATCTTAAAAATGCAACAGGAAAAGATTTAGATAAAAAGAAAAAAGAAATTGTAGATGCTTTAGCCGGTGAAACACAATTAAGAAGTAAAAAGGAATTAATTGAAAAATTCATATTAGAAAATTTACCACTAATTGCTGATGATAATGATATAGCTGATGAGTTCAATTCATTTTGGGATATTGAAACAAAAAAAGCATTAGATAACCTTTGTACAGAAGAAAATCTTGATAAAGAAAAAGTAGAAACAATAATTAATGATTATCTATTTACTGAAAGAAAACCAAACGAAGAAGAAGTAATCAATGCACTTGAAAAACAACCAAGTATATTACATCGTGATACAATAGGTGTAAGAATTACCGATAAAATAGTTAACTTCGTCAAAACATTTATTGACGGTATAAATTAAAGATATGGCTGAAAAAAAAGACAGAATTATTAATTATTTTGAAGTAATTCCAGAATACCTAGAAAATGTTGAGGAAACAATAATAGACCTTTTTAAAAAAATAAATCAATTAAGGTTAGATAAAGACCCATCACGATTAGAGCATTATGGTGATAAATATATTTACATAACAGATATAATAATTGATGACAAATTAAAACATGTTGAAGGCAAAGTTTTACATATACGTAAAGACGCTTTTCCTGAATTAATGGACATTACAGATGATAAAATAAGAGATGTTGATGCAACTAGCGATGAAGGAATAGTTGAAAAGACACATTTTTTACTATCATATAAAAATAAAGTAATGACCCTAGCTTTTGAACACAATCAATATGGTGCTAGAATATCAGATTACATCTACTATTTAGGTCATAAAGGCATGAAGTTTGGTATAATTAATAATGTTATTTGCAACCCAATAAGCCGAGACAATCTGAAAGAAATTAGAGGTAGAATAAAAAATATTTCGTATATTGTAGCAAAAGTCCACAAGGATAATATTAAGAGATTAAAGGATGTTGATGAGGATATTTTTTCTGCATTTGAGACTGTGGAAAATGTTACAAATGCTGAATATGTTACTTTGGATTTAAAATTTGATGTCGTAAAAGGTGTTGAAGGTTCTTTAATAAGAAGTAAGTTAGACAAAATACTTGACTATTTCGGTAAATCTAAAAACAATATTTTTAATGTTTTAAAAGTTAGAGCTCAAGATAGTGACCATGAGTATTTACTTAAAGATTTTGATTTATTAAACCTTTGGTATCGTAGTAATATACAAGTTGAATTAAAAGATAAATCACGTACAATATTAAGTATTGATATTATTGCTAAAATGAAAAAAGAATTATACAAAGAATTTCGTCTATAATGACCAAAATACTAGATAAATATATTAAACATCCTCTTTTATATGACTTAATCATAGTCATTGTATTTATTATTGGTAAACACATACTTTCAAGCAAAAATGTAATTACTATTTCTGTTCCCATTGAAACATTAAAATCAATGATTTCAGATATTATTTCGACTACTATTTCTTTAGCAGGTTTTATACTTGCATCGCTTACAATAATAGTAACTTTTAAAGACAATATTAATCACAAAGAAATTCACAATAAAATACAGGAGAAAAATGAATTATCTGGGATGGAATTATTGTTTACTAGTAAACATTACAAAAGAATAGTTGGGGTTTTTTCATGGTCTTGTATTATTTTTTTAACTATTTTTTTTATTATCTCTATTGTAAAGTTATTCCTTGATACTATTATAAACGATTATATTTTTGATATAATTATTATTTCATTTATCACTTTATCAGCAACTATTTTTAGATGTTTATTGATATTACACAAGATCATTAAAATTCAAATAAGTAGTAACATAAATTCATAACATTAATAGGAAACCTTACATTGAAAACTATTTTATTTTATTTCTTTCTATTAACATCTAATGTTATTTTTTGTCAGACAACGTTAACAGCAAAAGTTGTTGGAATAAAAGATGGTGATACAGTTGTCGTATTAGATAGCTTAAATAATCAAATTACATTAAGATTAGCCGAAGTAGATACTCCAGAAAAAAATCAACCATTCGGTACAAAAGCAAAACAATTTACATCAGACCAAATATATCTTAAAACAATAAAATATGTAGTAACAGATACTGACAGATATGGTCGTTCAATAGCTATGATATATTATGATGAAGATAATAAATACTTATCAGCAGAAATAATAAAAGCAGGGATGGGATGGCATTACAAAAGATATTCGACATCAAAAGAATTAGCTCTATTTGAAGATAACGCTAAAAAGAATAAAATAGGTTTATGGATAGACAATAATCCAGTAGCTCCTTCAGAATGGCGTAAAATGTAGTTTTAATGCAGCTATTTTTTTTTTGTTAACTTTGATTTTTTATAATACATTTTGAATTAGCTACTATGATAGAACAAAACATATACGGTAATAGAGCAGTAGCTTTTTTAGATGTTCTTGGTTTTCAAAATAAACTAAAAGAATTTGAAAACGAGGCAATTCAATTTTATGATGATTTTACCTCTGATGACGATGTTGATGATAATGATGAGGAAAATTTTGGCGGGAGAATTTTTTATTCACAAAAGGCAAATGACTTTATAGATACTTTTAATAAAGCTATTTCAAAGTTAGACACAGATAAATTTAGCTATTATTTATTTAGCGATAATATTTGTATAACTGCAAAAAACATTGGCAGTAATGGAGAAAAAACACTTATTGAACTTTTATTAGTAATTTCAGAATTGTACTATGAGTTTGTTCAAAAAGGTTATTTTTTAAGAGGCGGTATTGACTATGGTTTATTTATTGATAAGGCATCTATAGCTTTAGGTAATCCTTTAGCGACAGCTTATAAGTTAGAATCGTCTTTAGCTGTATTTCCTCGTATTATTTTATCTAAGGACTTTGTAAGGCAGCTAAGCTATCATGTTACTGAAGAAGATTTTGAGATAGATTCTATTCTTAACTCTAGTTTGATAAAAGAGAGTTGTGAAATAAAGTATCTAAATATTTTTAATCACATATTTAAAGTTGAAAATAAAGAAGGTTTTTTTGAAAAATACAACTATTACATTTCTGAGAATCTTTTATCTAATTCACAATCAGAAAATATTTTTTTAAAATACAAATGGTTAGCTGATGAATTTAATGCATTTATTGAAACATATACATCGTCATTAGCATACTATGATGAAAATTTTGAACCTACTGAAGAATACATTGCAACAATAAAACAACTAAAAATATCATATGGACAATAATCTTATATATATGCCAACCTTTAGGGTTAGGCAACAAGAAATGATTGTTTTAAAATCTTTCGATTTTGGTACTCAAATGTACCCATTAATTGAAATAGTAAAGGAACACGATAGATCAAGAAAAGAAGAAATTCAGAAAACTTTTGAAGAAATTCACAATGAATTATTAGAAGGTATTAATGCTAAACATGTGTTTGTTGATCTTCCAATATATTTAAAGCAATCGGGTGCTGTTAAAGATGAAGTTGTGGCTTTTTCTTTTAGTGTAATTAATAATTTAGAAAAACGTTGTGAATACATCAATAAATTGAGTTTATCAAGTGCAAAGGCTATTCCAGTTATATCTTCATATTTATTCAAAACTGGAGAGACAGATTCAATTGAAAAACAGTTTAATTTATTAAATCAAAACTTTGAAAGATTAGCTTATCGTCTTTTTCCTATTTCATTTAGTATTGATTTTGAAATAGTAAAAAAATTGATAAGACCTAGTGATTATATAATAATTGATTTAGACCAAATTACCCCATATCCTAAAAGTCCTCCATTGCGTCCAATTGTCAATGCTCTAAAAGAATTTACAGGATGTTGTAAAATACTTTTAAGAAGTGCCATAAATACAGATATTCAAAATGTAAAATTAGATCATGGGCAAGTTGTTTTCGAAGCAGATAATAGTCATATTGATATTGAAATTATGAATGATTTTGGCGTTAATGCAACAGGTGATTTTGTTGGTGTTAAAAAGGATGACCTAACAGCAGGTGGTACTATTAGTCCAGGTTTTATTTATTTCGATGCTGTTGAAAACCAATACTATGGTTATAGAGCAGATATTAAAGAATTAAGTCAATTCGAAAATAAAATAGTTCCAGATGTTTTAGATTCTGAATCAAGTATAAGAATGTTGGCTGAAACGCCTCCATATTTATCAGATAATAATGCAGGTTACAAAACGTTATTAAATATTAGAAACGGTTTAGAGAGTGGTAAAAGTCAAGCTAAGTTTAAAAAAATAGCAATGGAACATTATCTATATTGCATAAGAATTGAAATTGAAACAGGAAAACTAAAACAAACAAATAATAACTAATTGCTATAAATTATTTCAGGCTTAACGTTTGTATTAAAAAAAAACTGAATATCAATAGGTAAAATATTATCCCAATTTTCTTGTACAAATAACCATCTATTTGAATACCTTTCTTTCAAGGTGTCTTTTAAAGATTGGTTTATATCAGCTGGTTGGTTCGTTTTTAGTATAAAATCTATATCAAAACTTTTAAATGATTTTAATAATTCTTTTTTGTTAAATAACCCTAATTGTTCTAAAGGATTTATTTTAGGACTATATTTTGCTTCTTGATAAACTATTTTTTTATTATTTTCATAATACCAAATACCATAATATTCAGGTAATAGTTTTACAACTTTATTTAAATGACATTTATCTATTACAACTGTATTATATTCGAATACGTCGCCATAATCAATTACTTGTTTGGAAAGTCTATTGAGTGTGTCTATTTTTGATTTTACTTCAAATGATTTTGTATCACCATTGATTACTAAAAAATCAGTTCTACTATTCTTAGCTTTTACTTCAAAAGCAGCAATATATTTTTTTTTATTAAACTCTTTGGCTAATTTAAATTTTAATATTTGCTCTCCTTCATAATTGTCAAATATAGTATCATTTATTTTTTTTGCAAGTTGCAGTTTATTGTATTCATTATATTTTTCTGTTTGAAAAAAGGCAGCAACTAATTCTCTAAGCTGTTTAGTATAGCTGAGTGTATTATAAGATTTAGCAAGTACTGAATAATCCATTTTTTAAAAAAATATATACAAATATAAGGGTTTTATCCCATTAATTTTATATATTTGCAAACTTTTTTTCCTCTGTAAGTGTAGTGTTTTTTAGGTTTAATTATAAGGTATTTAGGTATTAATTAATCCTTTTTTTTGTGTAAACATCTGCCTAAAATATCATTACCTCATTCATCTGCACAAAAATCGCTTCTAGTCCAAGTATTCCTAGCATCAATTCTTTGTTTGCTTCATTTCGTTAATAATTAAGAAGAAACAAATATTAAAAAAATAGGAACGCTATCGCTGAAGTATTTTCACCCACCCAGCCCAACGCTCTGCCAACGCTCTAGTGGTTTTCTCCCAACGCTCTAAGCACTTGTTTTTTCCCATGCTGTGCAAAGCATTTTTTGCCTGTTTTATTTTCCCAACCCCATCGCACATAAAACAGGCAAAAAAAGCCCTGCACTTTCCCAACGCTCGAAAAACAAGAGCTTCCCAATGCTTAAAACCACTCCCAAGCTATTTTACATAATGAAGGCAACATTATAGTTCAAAAAAAAGCGTTAATATTTTTGATGGTTTTTTTTTAGAACTATAATTTCATTATGTAAAATATCCGCTCAGCCAACGCTCCCACCCAAAAGCGGTATAGTATTTTCATTGTTTTTTGAAGATGCCTTAACGTTTCACAACAACATTTGTAGTAAATAAAAAATACCCATTTCAAAAGACAAGTCAGGCATCCTCAAAAATCAAATTTGCCCACAAGAGTATAGTTTTTTATTTGCCAGAACATTGGTAGTAAATTGTTTTTAAGTCGTCTTGATGCTATACAATGTCGTAGAACAATTCAATAAACAAACAACCCCGATTTTAAAAAGACCAATCTAGCATCAAGCCGTCAATAAAAACAATCATAAAAAAACGTAAAGCAAATAAAAAACTATACCCTTGTTTCGCTACTGCCAACGCACTAGGTAGAGTTCAGTAGGGGAAATCTCCCATTTCCCCAAACCCCTTAGGGTGCAATTTTTTTTAAAATAATGCCAGACGTTTTTCACTCCGATTGAAATTAAGCGGTAGGCATTATTTCAAAAAAAACAGCTCAAATTTTAACCAATCGGAAAGTTGATTTTTGAATGGAAAGGTTCGGGCTTCCTTGCGATTGTGGAATGGATAAAAAAACGGTTGTTCTTTTTTTTCTTAATTCGTAGATATTCCGTACTTAAATGCACTATAACCCCTATATAAGTGCGGATTATAGATAAATGAGTGCAAAATAAAAAACCCTCTCTTTCGAAAGGGTTTACTTTGCAACATTGCAGACTTTGCAAACTTGCAAACTGATGGTCTTTTTAGAATA
>CAZLEU010000016.1:6963-37793 GCA_964558625.1 uncultured Flavobacterium sp. | reverse complement strand
TTCCAAGCTAATTTTGCAATCATCTTTAATTAAGATTTTTTTGGTTAGAAAATGTATCTTTCAGTCGCTTATCGTGAGTAACAATTATCAAAGCAGCTTTGTATTCTCTAGCTAATTTTTCTAACAAATTGGCTACAACACTAGCATTTTCATCATCTAAACTAGATGTGGGTTCATCTGCTAATAGTAATTTTGGCTCATTTATTAATGCTCTTGCAATAGAA
This sequence comes from uncultured Flavobacterium sp., assembly GCA_964558625.1. Lineage (GTDB taxonomy): Bacteria > Bacteroidota > Bacteroidia > Flavobacteriales > Flavobacteriaceae > Flavobacterium. The sequence goes on along the minus strand of CAZLEU010000016.1, from coordinate 37,569 downwards.
ACTCTTTGTTTTTGTCCAATACTTAATTGTGATGGAAATTTATTTTTTTGATCTTCCAAACCCAACTCAATTAACAACTTTTCTGCTTTCTCAACTGCCTTTTTACCTGTAGCAAACCAAGAAGCCAAAAGCACATTTTCTAATACCGATAGCGATGCTATAAAATGAGATTGTTGTAATATTAGTCCAATGTTCTTTCCCCTAAATTGATCTAACTTTTTTTCTGAAAGTTGTGTAATATCTATTTTATCAATGATAATCTTTCCTCTATCAGATCGGAGCAATCCAGCTAATAGATGCAACAAAGTTGTTTTCCCTTTTCCTGAATTTCCAGTTATCAATAATGTTTCCGAAGAATTACATCTTAACTCTGGGAATAAAAATTGGGTTTTCCTGTTATATGAAAAAGAAAGCTCTTTTATTTCTAACATAATCAAATAAATAATGTTGCAAGATACTCAAATGCCAATCAATTTGTTCTTAGATTTATCTTAAAATATTCCTTCATCCTGAAAACTATAATAACCTGTTTCAGTAATAATAATATGATCAAGCACGGCAACATCGAGTTGTTTTCCCGCTATTTTTACTTTATGCGTAAGCTTAATATCTGATTCACTGGCTATTAATTTTCCTGAAGGATGATTATGCACAAGTATTATGGAAGTTGCATTTTGTTCAAATGCAATTTTAAAAATAACTCTCACATCAACAATCGTTCCTGTCATGCCTCCTTTTGAGAGCTGAGCCTTATGAATTGCTTTATTGGAATTGTTAAGATATAAAACCCAAAACTCTTCATGCAATAATTCTCCAATTATGGGTTGCATAATTTCAAAAACTGCTTTGCTTGATGTTACTTTTTTATGTTCAAAAGCATCTTCAGACCGTCTTCTTCTACCCAATTCTAGAGCAGCAACTATTGAAGTAGCTTTGGCCTCTCCTATCCCTTTAAATTCCATTAATTGCCTAGCAGATAGCTTTCCAAGTGTGTTTAAATTATTATTGGTTGACGCTAAAATACGTTGACATAGCTGTACAGCACTTTCATTTTTGGAACCAGAACCAATAAGAATAGCTAATAATTCGGAGTCAGATAAGGTTGTTTTACCTTTTAAAAGAAATTTTTCACGTGGGCGATCGTCTTCAGCCCACTGGTTGATTGGTGTATACATAGTTATTTTGGCGTTTATTAAAGCAAAAGTAATTGAAAAATTTAGAAAAATCAAAAATAATTTGAATTGAAAAATAGTAAATTATAATTTTTTACGTTGTATTTATAAAATTACTATTTATGAAATTATTATCTGCATTTTTATTTATTTGTTTTTCATTGGGATGTAAGAAAAGTGAGTTTTTTACAAAACCAATAGTTTCAGTTATTGAAAATCCATCCACATTTGAAGAAAAATTAGCGAATGCCGCTATTTCAATTGTCGATCCAAGTGTAATTTATACACCCGATTATATTTCGTTAAAATATCCAAATGGTGATGTTCCTGCTAAAACTGGAGTTTGTTCAGATGTTGTGATTCGTGCTTATCGTAAATTAAATATTGATTTACAAAAAGAAATTCATGAAGATATGAAAGCAAACTTTTCTAAATATCCAAAAAAATGGGGTTTGAAATCATGTGATACTAATATTGACCACAGACGTGTTCCAAATCTTGAAGTTTTCTTTACTAGAAAAGGTAAAAAATTAGAAGTTTCAGATAATCCAAATGATTACAAAGCTGGCGAAATTGTAACTTGGATGATTGGTGGAAAATTACCTCATATTGGAATTATAACTCATAAAAAATCAGCAGATGGAATGCGTCCAATGATCGTACATAACATTGGTAGCGGACAAGTTTTAGAAGACTGTTTATTTAATTATGAAATTGTTGGACATTTTACATACAAAAAATAAAATTAATCTTAATATTGTAACACTTTTAATAAAGTAACTACTTATAACAAATACTCAACTAAAAAACAATCTTTATGAAAAAATTATCTTTACTAGTTAAAACGTTTGTATTCGTATTAACAATCGGCAATATTCAAGCCCAAACAGCAGATGAAGTTATAAATAGATATATAGAAACAATCGGTGGAAAACAGAAATTAAACGCTTTAAGTTCTACAAAAATGGAATTGGTGGCAAATTATCAAGGAATGGAAATTCCTGTCGAAGTTTCTAATACAAAAGACGGAAAAATGTTAGTTAAAATAAATTTGATGGGAAAAGAAATGACACAAGTTGCTTTTGATGGCACTTCAGGTTGGTCTACTAATATGATGACAATGAAAGCAGAAAAAATGGCTTCAGAGGACATTGAAAACATGAAAAACACTACTGCAAAAGACTTTCCTGATCCTTTTTTAAATTACCAACAAAAGGGATATAAAGTTGAATATATTGGTAAAGAAAGTAAAGAAGGAACAGAATGTCATAAAATAAAATTGACTAAATTACCTCAAACTGTAAATGGTGAAAAAATGGACGATGTTACATTTTATTATTTTGATACTGAGAATAATGTTATCGTTATGACTGAAACCGAAATTAAAGAAGGCCCTATGAAAGGACAAATGGCAACTTCAAAAATGAGTAATTATCAAGAGGTAGATGGAATTTATTTTCCTTTCACTATGAACCAATTTGGTCAAGAAATGACTGTAAAAAAAATTACCCTAAACACAACTATCGATCCTAAAGCACTAGAATTTAAAGCTGAATAATTTTAGCCATGAAAATACTAAAACTACTAGCGATAACTGTTTTTTTTTCTTTCCAAGCATATTCTCAAGAAGATGTTGTCTTAAAAGGAAAAGAGCTATTCGGTGACATGAAAGCTCGGCAAATTGGTCCCGCCATAATGAGTGGAAGAATTGCCGATATTGCGCAACATCCAACGAACAATCAGGTAATCTATATCGGTGCAGCAGGTGGTGGTGTGTGGAAAAGCAGTGATGGAGGAGCAAGTTTTTCGCCTATGTTTGACAAACATAATCAATCAATTGGATGTATTACCGTTGACCCAAACAAACCAGACAACGTTATTTGGGTTGGTACAGGTGAAACTTGGACCAGAAATAGTGTTTCTGCGGGTGATGGTATATACAAGTCTACTGATGGTGGATTGAACTGGACAAACATGGGTTTACCAAAATCTGACAGAATTTCTTCGATTGTCATTGATCCTAGAAACTCAGATACTATTTGGGTTGGTGTTTTGGGATCACTTTGGGGTGATAACGATGAAAGGGGAATATATAACTCAAAAGATGGCGGAAAAACTTGGACTAAAATATACGGAATTGACTCTAAAACGGGATGCTCAGATTTGGTTATTGATCCCAAAAATCCAGATATTATGTACGCCAGTTTTTGGGAATTTAGAAGAACGGCTTGGTCTTTTAATTCAGGTGGTTTAAACTCATGTTTGCTAAAAACAATTGATGGTGGAATAACATGGAATAAAATCCATAATGGCTTTCCAACTGGCAAATTGGGAAGAATTGCTATAGCAGTTGCACCTTCAAACCCAGACATTTTATATAGTGTTATAGAATGTGAAAAAGATAGTCAAAAAGGAATGTATAAATCTACTGATGCAGGGAAAAATTGGACACATCTAAATGGTGATTTTGCTTTGGTAGTAAGGCCTTTCTATTTTTCAAGAATAGTTGTTGACCCAAAAAATGCTGATATTGTTTATAAAGGAGGACTGTTTGGTTCAATAAGTCGTGATGGCGGAAAAACGTTCAAAAACCTTGGAAGTATGCATGCAGATATTCATGATATCGCTATAGACATGAACGACTCAAACAGAATTTATTGTGCAACAGATGGTGGTTTATATAGAAGTTGGAATTGTGGAAGTACTTTAGACATTGTTAAGAACTTACCCATTTCTCAGTTTTATCATATTAGTATTGATGATGCTGATCCCTATAATATATATGGTGGTCTACAAGATAATGGCTCTTGGTATGGACCAAGTAAAAGTGATGGTGGAATTGAAGCTCGTGATTGGGAAAGTGTAGGATATGGTGATGGTTTCAGAGTTTTAAAACACCCAACAAAACCTATTATTTATAGTGAAATGCAAGGTGCAGAAAATGTTTGGCGTTATAATATAGCTACCAAAGAATTAAAAACCATTCAACCTTTGCAGGAAAAAGGTATTGCCAAATTGCGTTTTAATTGGAATACACCTATTGTGACTGGAATTGCTAATCCAGATAGAATTTATGCTGGAAGTCAATTTGTTCACGTTTCAGATGATATGGGAGCTACATGGAAAATAATTTCTCCCGATTTGACAACCAATAATCCTGCAAAATTAAACCAAGTAAATTCTGGAGGATTGTCTAAGGATAATTCGGGAGCAGAAAATCATTGTACACTTTTTACTATTGCAGAATCACCAAAAGATAAAAATGTTATTTGGGCTGGAACCGACGATGGAAATGTTCAAGTAACTAAGGACGGTGGAAAATCATGGTCAAATGTTACTGCAAACATCAAAGGATTACCCTTAAATACTTGGTGCTATCACATTGAAGCTAGTAGTTTTAATTCGAGTATTGCTTATGCAGTTTTTGATGGACATACAAAAAATGATTACCAAGCATACGCCTATAAGACAACCGATTATGGAAAAACATGGACTTCAATAATTACAAAAGATATTGAGGGTTTTACAAGAAGTTTACAGGAAGATTATATAAATGAAAATCTATTATTTTTAGGAACTGAAAAGGGTTTATATATTACAATTGATGGTGGAAAAAATTGGTCAAAATTTGAAAACAATATGCCATCTGCTCCGATTTTTTATATTGATTTACATAAAAAAACTAATGATTTGGTAATGGCAACTCATGGTCGCGGGGTTATTATTTTAGATGATATAAGCGTTTTACGACAAGTTACTCAAGATGTGGTAAAAAAAGATGTTCATTTTTTTCAAACCAAATCATATCCTAAATTAGAAGAATCTAGTTTTGGCAGAACTGCTTCTGAATTGGAGTTTGTTGGCGAAAACCCTAATAGTGCAGCTCAAATCGTTTATTATTTGAAAAAAAGAAACACGTTTGGCAAAATGGAAATGGAAATTCAAGATGCAAATGGCAAAAAAGTTGTAAAAATTCCAGCTTCTAATCAAAAAGGAATCAATATTGTTACATGGAATTTTAACGAAAAAGGTCCAAAAGGAGCGCAAGGAAAAACTATAGATTTCAGCGGTTTTACAACGCCATTAGCACCCGCTGGTAAATATAAAGCGGTCTTAACAAAAGGAAAAGAAACCTACACTCATGAGTTTGAAATAACCAATGACCCAAAAAGTGTCATAACGCCATCAGCAAGAGAAGAACAATACAAGACGGCACACATGTTATTTGATAAAGTTCAAGAACTAGCATATATGGTTTATCAAGTTGATGAAATGCTTAAAGTAATTGACGAATTAAATACTAAAATACCGTCAATGAAAAAAGCTAGGGCAAAAATTTCATCCGATTTAAATGCCCTAAAAAACACTATGGTTGTAACCACTGGCGATAATTATGTTGGTGCTGCTGAAAAACAGTTGCGAGAAAAATTAGGTGCAATTTATTCGTCAGTTACTGCTCAATATGATGCTCCTTCTCCATCACAAAAAGCAAATATTGAAAGTGTAATGGAGTTATTCAATACCGCCAAAATCAAATTTGAAAATTTAAAAGCAAGCAATCTCAAAAAACTTACTGAGGCAGCAACTAAAAACAGCATTTCTTTCAAATTAAAAACAATGGAAGAATTTTTAGCTGATAATTAGAAAATAAAATGCCTCGCAAAAAAGTGAGGCATTTTTTATTTTACTAACAAAGTCAAAATCTTAACGCATTAAGTCTTTAACCTCATCAAAATTCAATCCTCCATAATTTCCTGAACTCATTAGTAATAAGGCAGAATTATCAAAATTTTGACCAAATAGGAAATTTTTAAAATCGGCTGGGTTAGTATAAATAATCAAATCTTCTCTTTGGAAAGATTGTGCTATTTGTTCATACGTTACTTCTTCTAATTGCTTAATTTTTACAGCATCTGGCGAATAGAAAACAACTGCAACATCAGCTGCATCTAAAGCACCTTGGTATTCTTTTAAGAATTCGGCATTCAAACTGCTATAAGTATGCAATTCTAAACATGCAATTAATTTTCTATCTGGATATTGATTTTTAACTGCTTTTGTAGTTGCTGAAACTTTACTTGGCGAATGGGCAAAATCCTTGTAGGCAACTTTTCCTTTTCCTTCGGTAATTTTTTCTAAACGCTTGCTTGCTCCTTTAAAACTTGCAATGGCTTCATAAAAATCGGCTTCATCAACACCCATATTTTGGCAAATCCATTTGGCGCCAGCTAGATTGTTTAGATTGTGTGCTCCAAAAACTTCTATTGGCATTGGTCCTTCTGGTGTGTGAAGTAAAGTCGTTCCGTCTTCTACGGTGTAACTTGGTGTTTGATAAGCAATTTTTCTAATTGGATTTGTTGCTTCCTCTGCCACTTTTTTTACCATTTCGTCTTCTTCGTTGTAAACAAGAATTCCACCGTTTGTGATTTGCTTGATAAAAATTTCGAACTGCTCAACATAATTTTCAAATGTTGGAAACACATTGATATGATCCCATGCAATTCCCGATAGCAAAGCAATATTAGGTTGGTACAAATGAAATTTTGGTCGTCTGTCTATTGGAGAAGATAAATATTCATCGCCTTCCAGAACAATAAAATCGTTGTCTTTTGTAAGATGTACCATTGTATCAAATCCCTCCAGTTGAGCGCCAACCATATAATCAACTTTAATATTATGATAGTTCATTACATGCAAAATCATAGAAGTGATAGTCGTTTTTCCATGCGAACCTCCAATTACAACACGTGTTTTATCTTTGGATTGCTCGTATAAAAATTCGGGATAAGAATAAATTTTCAACCCTAATTCTTTTGCTTTTAACAACTCCGGATTATCCGCTTTAGCGTGCATTCCAAGAATAATTGCTTCAATATCAGAAGTGATTTTTTCGGGAAACCAACCCTTTTCTTTGGGCAACAAACCTTTTTTTTCTAATCTCGATTTGGATGGCTCAAAAATAGCGTCATCGCTACCTGTAACTTGATATCCTTTGTCATGTAATGCAAGTGCTAAATTGTGCATGGCTGCTCCGCCAATGGCTATGAAATGTGTACGCATTTGAAATTCCAATTATTAAAATTCCAACTATCAGAAGTTTTGGAATTTGAGTTTTGTTATTTTTTTTCGAATTGTTCTTTTAACTTTTTTGCTTTTGTTTTGTCTTTAATTTTATTCAAATATAAAGTATAAAGTTTTTGAAAAGTGGTTTTTGAATTGCCAATTTCATGGGCTTTTATGTAATTTGCTTCAGCTTTGGTGTATCTACTAAAATATTCGTCGATGTAACCTTTGGCTAAATAGCCGTCAACTTTGGAAAGTTCATACAATTCTTCGGCGTATTTTTTGGCTTTGGTTTCGCTTCCACCTACTATTCCAGGTAATTCAATATATAACATGACCAATGCCCAGCGTGATTCGATATGTTTTGTGTCTAGTTTAGCAGCAGTTAGAAAGGATTTTTCCACTTCATCAATCATTCCAAGTGCTTTGAACTTATTGACTGATTTGGCTTTCATTCCTAAAGCACCACCGTATTTATACCAATAATTCGCTGTTTTAGAAAATTGTGTTTTTAAAACCTTGTATTGTTTGATTGCTTCATCCCATTTTTTTTGATGTCCGGCAATATCGCCAAGGTATTCGATGGTTTTATAATTATTGGGATTGGATTTTAAATAGTTTTCAAAAAGCACTTTAGCTTGTTCGTATTTTTCTTGTTTGAAGAGTTTTTCGGCTTTTTCAAAATCAGTTTCTGCCATCATATTTATGGAAATTAGAAAAAATAAAAAAGATAGAAACTTCATGTGCTGTTTTTATTTTTCAAAAATAGGAAAAACGTTTTGTAAACTAGAACCTCTTTTTAAAAACTTAACAGACAATCAATACAAAACCTCTCTAGCCGAGATTGTATCGCTTTTTTAATAGTTCTTAATTGGAGTATTTGCAATGGAACTCCTTTATTTTTTATTTGAAGATTGCAATGGAAAGCAAGAACATGTATTACTTAAAATACGCAAACCGCCCGCTTCAAATTTGATACCTACGGATGACAAAAATGGGGCATAAAAAAACTCCGAACTAATTGCTTAATTCGGAGTTAAGATTCCTACAGACACGAGAGCTTTTCTCGAACTGGCGAAGAAATAACAATTTGATTTATTTTACCAAAGTCATTTCGTCAACGATGTGTTTTGCACCTGAGAAATTTTCGATTACCCAAAGTACATAACGAATATCAACGTTAATAGTTCTTTGTAACTTGTTATCAAAGATTACATCTCCAGCCATAGCCTCGATATTTCCGTCAAATGCTAGACCAATTAATTCTCCTTTTCCGTTAAGAACTGGCGAACCTGAGTTTCCTCCTGTAATATCATTGTCTGTCAAGAAATTTACGTGAAGTGAACCATCTTTGTCAGCATATCGACCGAAATCTTTATTTTTGTTCATTTCTAAAACACGTGATGGTAAATCAAATTCTTGGTCTCCTTTTTTGTATTTTTTCACTTGTCCAGCCAATGTAGTGTAATTATTAACAACAGCATCATTACGTTTGTCAGCAGGCAAAGCACGAACTTTTCCGTATGTTAAACGCAAAGTTGAATTAGCATCTGGATATTTAGTGGTTCCGATTTTAGATTCTCTTAAACCTTCAACAAGTAGACGGAAAGAAGCACCATAGTCATTTTGAGCTTTAGCAATTTCGTCAGATTTTGAAGAAAAATGTGTTATCATATCGTTAGACAAGGCATATAATGGGTCGTTTGTCAACATTGATTCGCTTGGTAAATCTAAGAATGCTTTAATTCTATCAACAGAAGTTAAGATACTTAAATCGATTGCTGCGCTTGCGTATTTAGTAAAATCGTTATTGTTTTCGTCTCCAATTTTCTTAACCATTGGAGCAATTGCATAACCTGTTGATTTAGTTGCATACGTTTTTAATTGTGCAGCTAACAAGTCTTTTTCTGCAGGAATATGCAATTCTTTGAACATTTCTGTTGCCATTTCTACAATTCCTGGTGCCATTTGAGCACGTTTTGCAGCATCAGCTTTTACATAGTTCTCTAGTTGTTTTCCAATTGATCTTCCTATAGTTCCAAAAGCTGTTGTACGAAACAATTGTTGTAAATAGTTATCATGACGAGACTTTTCATTTGTCAACGCATAATATTTATTAATATTAGCAATTACATTACCATATTTAGCTTTATTGGCAGGTTTATTTGCCCATTTGTTGAATTTTGCTTCTTGAGCAGCTTTAGATTTTGCTGTTCCAAATTTGGTTAAAGCATCTATCATACCTTGACGGTTTTTCCAGTAATTAGCAGTTGAAGCATATTTAGATGCATATACAAGGTTCAAAGCATCACTTTGATTCATATACTTTTTCATGTTATCCATACCTACTTTTGCTCCTTCAACCCAAGCAGGATAAGCATATTTTACGTTTTGCTCGATTCCACCTGCTGGCATCCAACGGTTAGTACGACCTGGATAACCTAAAATCATAGCAAAATCATTTTCTTTTACACCACCTAAATTTACTGGTAAATAATGTTTTGGTTTTAATGGAACGTTATTTTCAGAATATTCTGCTGGTGAACCATCTGGATTTGCATATACTCTAAACATAGAGAAATCTGCTGTATGACGAGGCCATTCCCAGTTATCGGTATCACCACCAAATTTCCCTAAACTTTCGGGTGGTGTTCCAACTAAACGTACATCTTTGTAGTCTTGGTAAACAAAATAGTAGTATTCATTTCCTTGAAAAAACGGACGGACAGAAACGGTATATTTTCCACCTTCATTATTTTCTTTTTCGATTTTAGCAATTTCAGCATTGATCGCTTTTTCTCTATCAGCTTCACTCATGCCTGGATTGGTAACTGCTAAAACTCTTTTTGTACAATCATCCATTCTTACAAAAAAGCGAACGTACAAACTTGAAGGTTTCATTTCCGCTTTTCTATTAGCTGCCCAATAACCATCTTTTAAATAGTTTTTTTCAGCAGTTGAAAGCTCAGCAATTGCATCGTAACCACAGTGATGATTGGTTAATACTAACCCGTCTTTAGAGATAATTTCGGCAGTACAACCACCATTAAATTGTACAATAGCATCTTTCAAACTGTGATTGTTGATGCTGTAAATTTCTTCGGCTGTTAGTTGCAAGCCCATTTTTTGCATGTCGCGGTGGTTCAAACGCTCAATGAACATTAAAAACCACATTCCTTCATCGGCCTTTACACTTGTGGGGATAAGCATAATCCCAACGATTAAGGATAAAATAATTTTTTTCATGATTGAATAATAAAAAGTTAATTGTTTTATAGTAATAGTCTATTCAAAATGTAATTCGTTACATCAAAAATTGATTATTGCAAAATTTTAGTGTGGCGAAGTTAGTATTTTTTGAGGATTTATTAAAATTCTAGCTAGAAAACATATTACAATCTCTTAATTTTAACCTTATCTTAGGATATGAGAAAACATAAAAAAACCTCAAACGAATTGAGGTTTACTTTATATTCCTATAATATCTTATAAATCATGGCTATTTGAAGGCTTTTCATCTTCTAAATTCAACATCTGCCACAATTTGTCTTTTAATTCTTGCAAACCTTGATTGGCTATTGATGAAATAAACAAATAAGGGATTCCTTTAATTTCTTTATCCAAAACAGCTTTCATTTCGGTTTTTAACTCTTCATCAAGCATATCGCTTTTTGAAACTACTAAAAGTCGATCTTTATCGAGCATTTCTGGATTGTAACGACGTAACTCATCGAGCAAAATTTCGTATTCTTTTTTAATATCATCAGCATCCGCTGGCACTAGAAACAAAAGCGTTGAATTTCGTTCGATATGTCGCAAAAAGTAATGCCCAAGCCCTTTCCCTTCTGCAGCACCTTCTATAATCCCAGGAATATCGGCAATTACAAAAGATTGAAAATCTCTATAAGCTACAATTCCTAAATTAGGTTTTAATGTTGTAAAAGGATAATCAGCAATTTTAGGTTTAGCAGAAGTTAGTACCGAAAGCAAAGTAGATTTTCCAGCGTTCGGAAAACCAACTAATCCGACATCAGCTAGTACTTTTAATTCTAAAATCACATCAACTTCTTGAACCGGTAATCCTGGCTGAGCATATCTTGGCGTTTGATTAGTAGAACTTCTAAAATGCCAGTTTCCTAATCCTCCTTTTCCTCCTCTTGCAACTATTTTAGTCTCATCATGTTCTGTGATTTCAAATAAAACTTCGTTAGATTCTTGGTCACGAACTACTGTTCCTAGTGGCACTTCGATATACTTATCTTCCCCATCATGTCCAGTACTCCTATCACCGCCGCCATCACCGCCATGACCCGCACGAATGTGTTTGACAAATTTTAAATGAAAAAGTGTCCAAAGATTCTTATTTCCTCGTAGATATACATGACCGCCACGACCACCATCCCCACCATCAGGACCTCCTTTTTCGATAAACTTTTCTCGGTGTAAATGTGTTGAGCCTTTTCCACCTTTACCAGATGAAACATATATTTTTACGTAGTCTACAAAATTTCCTTCGGTCATTTTTTTTAGTATTCAGTGTTCAGTAATTAGTGCTTAGTAATTTTAACAATCAAAAAAACCAACTACTTAAACAATTTATGCTTCAATGAACACCGTTAAGAAATCACAATAAACTGAAAACTAAACACTGAACACTGAATGCTTTTTTTATTCTTTATATTGTTTTATCAATACTTTGTCGATTTTAGCTCCTTCCATTTTAAGGGCTTCCAACTCAAGCTTGTTCCAGATGATTTTTTCACCTTGAGCAGGAATGTTTCCTAACTCGGTAATAAAAAATCCGCTTACGGTAGTCACTTCGTAATCATTTATAATTTCGTCAAGATCGAAATACGTTAGAAAATCGTGCAATGAATATTGACCGTCAACGAGCCATGTACCGTCATCATTTGCTACCAATTTGTATTCATCTTCATCAAAATCGGATGCATCTCCAACCAATGCTTCTAAAATATCATTTAACGTTATAACCCCCTGAAAAACAGCGTGCTCGTCAACAACAAAAGCATAATGTAATTTGGATTTCTTGAAATTTTCTAACGCTTTGTAAGCAGATGTTTGTTCTATTAAATAAACGGGTTCTTTGGTAATTGATTTTAAATCAAATTTTCCTGTTTCAAAGCTCACAAATAAATCTTTTAACAAAACTAACCCTATTACACTATCCAAATTTTCTTCACAAACTGGATAAACGGAATGAAGTTCGTCGAGAACTTTCTCTTTTATTTCATCCTTTGTATCTTCTAGCGATAAATAAACAATATCAGAACGATGCGTCATTAAAGAGTTTACTTTTCTATCACCAATATGAAAAACGCGCTCCACAATATCCTGTTCAATTTCTTGCACTTCACCAACCTCTGTTCCTTCTTTGATAATAGCCTTGATTTCTTCTTCGGTAACCTTACCGTCTGCGGTTGGTTTTATTTGAAAAATTTTTAATAGAAAATCAGTAGAAGTTGTTAACAACCATATAAATGGCGCTGTTACTTGCGAAATAATTTTCATAGGAACTGCAACTGCTTTCGCTATGCTTTCTGGATAATTTAGTCCAATTCTTTTAGGCAATAATTCCCCTAATACTAATGAGAAAAATGTTAAAATTACTACCACAACTCCAACTCCAATACTTTTTGAATAGGGTTCCAAAGCATCAAAAGACGCTATAAATTCTTGGACATCTGTAGTAATTTTATCGCCAGAGTATATACCCGTTAAAATCCCTATAAGTGTGATTCCTATCTGAACAGTTGATAAAAACTTATTTGGAGAATTGGCTAAATCAAGAGCGACTTTTGCGTTTTTGTTTCCTTTTTTAGCAGCAGTTTCTAAGCGGTTCTTTCGTGAAGAAATCAAAGCAATTTCTGACATTGAGAAAACACCGTTGAGTAAAATCAATAAAAGAATTATGAATATTTCCATTATATTATTTAAAAAAAGAGCGTAATTCTAAAAGAAGAATATAGCTCTTTACTATTTTGCAAATATCAGAAAAAAAATCGAATGCTCGAAATTTATATGTACGTCAATTGTTTTAATTAGAATTTATTAAAAACTACTGTCAATCTTTCGGTCACTTCTTCAATAGTTCCGATTCCGTCAACTGCATGAAATTTGCCTTGAGATTTGTAATAATCCATCAAAGGCGCTGTTTTTTGATTGTATTCGTCGTATCGATTTCTGATTTTTTCCTCGTCCTGATCATCTGGTCTCCCTGATGTTTTTCCTCTTTCTAACAAACGTGCTACCAAAATATTATCATCCGCTTCAAGTGCTACAGTTGCAGTAATAGTTTGACCTTTAGATTCTAAAAATTTATCCAAAGCCTCTGCTTGCGCTAAAGTCCTTGGAAAACCATCAAATAAAAACCCTGCCGAATATGGGTTTTTATCAACTTCGCTTTGCAACATTTGAATGGTCACTTCATCTGGTACCAAATCGCCTTTGTCCATATATGTTTTAGCAAGTTTACCTAATTCAGTATCATTTTTGATGTTAAATCTAAAAATATCCCCTGTTGAAAGATGCGTTAAATTGTATTTCTCTTTTAAAAATTCAGCTTGTGTGCCTTTTCCTGCACCTGGTTTTCCGAAAAGAACGATGTTGATCATTTTTAATTTTTAGTTTAAAATTGTTTAATGTTGATTAAAAGTTTAAAGTTTTTGACACGAAACTATTGAGCTAATTGGTATATATCGGCTAGATTTCTTCCTAATCCATCGTAGTCTAAACCATATCCAACTATAAATTTATTAGGAATTCTGATACCTACATAATCAATTTTAATATCCTTTTTATAGGCATCTGGCTTGAAAAATAATGTCGCTATTTTTAAATGTTTTACATTTAACTGCTTAAACATTTCTTTTAATACTTCAATTGTGTTTCCCGTATCGATAATATCTTCAACAATTACAACTGTTTTACCTTCAAGATTTTCGTTGATTCCAATTAATTCTTTGACATTATTTGTAGATTCAGTTCCACTATAAGAGGCAACTTTAACAAAACTAACTTCACACATACCTCTATAATGCTTCATCAAATCGGAAAGAACCATAAAGGAACCATTTAAAACCCCTATAAATACTGGAATCTCGTCAAAAAAATCGTCATCCATCTGTTTTGCCATATTTGCAATTGCAAAATCAATTTCTTCAGCCGAAATAAAGCGTTCAAAGGTCTTGTCGTGAAGATGTATCATGTGTTGTATTTTTTTTAAAATCAAAGAGGCAAATTTACGAACTAATAACTATTTAATAACAAGTATTTTGACTTTTTTGCTAATTTAGTATATTTACAAAATGAATCCTGAATTTTACAATCAAATTGCAAAAAGTACTGCCCATCGTAAAAGCAGGGATGACAATAAGGATTTTATCTTTGCGAATCCAAGCTATTTGGAAGATTTGACCAACATAGCTTTCAACACAAAAGATAAAAATCATCACAAAGCATGTTGGATTTTAGAGTTGATTTGTGAAGAAAAAATGGATTTGTTTTTACCTTTTTTAGATAAATTTTGCGAAACGTTACCTCATTATAAAAATGATTCTGCTATCCGTTCGATTTCTAAAATTTGTTTGTTTTTATCCAATTATAAAAAATACTCTTTAACAGAAAATCAAGAAGAAAATATAATTGAAACTTGTTTAGATTGGTTGATTGTATCCAACAAAGCCGCAAATGCAGCTTATACAATGCGAACTTTATACAATCTTGGCAAAAAACACCATTGGGTAAATGAGGAATTAAAATTTTTACTTCATAGAGATTGCAGTCACCAAACTCCTGCTTATAAATCGGCGGTAAAAGATATTTTGAAAAAATTAACAAGGTCAAAATAATTATTTACGTACATTTGTGAAAACTTTACGTATATGAATACTAAACTCACTTTATCTCTTGAAAAAGAAGTCATAGAAAAAGCAAAAATCTATGCTAAAGGAACAGGCAGAAGTTTATCTGAAATGGTTGAAAATTATTTTAGAAGTTTGGTTGAAAAACCAAATAAAAACGACAATAAAGATGAATATGCAGACATAGATCCTCAATTAAAAAAATTGATTGGAATTATAAAATTACCTGATGATTTTGATATTAAAAAAGCAAAAGAAGAATATTATAAAGAAAAATATGGTATATGAAAAACATATTTATCGACACCAATATTTTAGTAGATGTTTTTGCAAATAGAATTCCATTCATTGAAAACTCTTTGAAAATTTACAATTTTGGAATACAAAAAAAAATAGCTCTATATACATCTTCAAATACAATTTCTACAATTCACTACATTTTAAAAAAATCAATTTCCGAAGAAAAAACTAGAATGGCTCTTGAACATATATTAACTCATATATCAATTATTCCAATAGACATTAACATTTTGAAGAAAAGTTTAAAATCCAATCATAAAGATTTTGAAGATGCTATACAAATCGTTTCTGCTCAATCAATTAATGATATGAATTGCATTGTTACAAGAGATTTGAAAGATTATAAATATGCCGAAATAAATGTACTAACACCCGATGATTTTTTAAGCACACTAGAATAAGATTTAAAAAAATAGAAAAATAAAAAAAACAACACAACTATAATGAATTATTTCTCATCCGATTTTAAATTAGGTATTCTTGGCGGCGGACAATTAGGCAAAATGCTATTGACCGAAACCAGAAAATTCGACATACAAACTTTGGTTTTAGAACCCAGCGAAGAGGCCCCAGCAAGATACAGCTGCAACGCTTTTTACAAGGGAAGTTTAATGGATTATGATACTGTTTATCAATTTGGAAAAATGGTCGATTTATTGACTATCGAAATTGAAAACGTAAACCTAGATGCGTTGGACACATTAGAATCAGAAGGATTACCTATATTCCCATCACCAAAAACATTACGATTGATTCAAAATAAAGGTCGTCAAAAAGATTTTTATGTTGAAAATAGTATTCCAACTTCACCTCATCAACGATTTTTGGATTTGAATGATTTGAGAAAATCGTTAGAAAAAGACGAATTAGAATTTCCTTTTGTATGGAAATGTGCCCAATTTGGTTACGATGGAAATGGTGTAAAAATAGTTCGCTCAACAATAGATTTAGTCAATTTGCCTGAAGTAGAATGCATTGCAGAGCAAATGGTTCCGTTCAAAAATGAGTTGGCTGTGATTGTTGCTCGTTCTGTTTCGGGTGAAGTAAAAACCTATCCTGTTGTTGAAATGGAATTTCATCCAGAAGCCAATCAAGTAGAATATGTAATTTGTCCAGCACGTATTGACGAAAAAGTGGCTCAAAAAGCAACTGAAATTGCCTTAAAAGTTTCAGAAGCCTTTAATCATGTTGGTTTGTTAGCCGTTGAAATGTTTCAAACCAAAGACGATGAAATTCTAGTAAACGAAGTCGCTCCAAGACCGCACAATTCAGGACATTATTCAATAGAAGCAAGTTATACTTCACAATTTGAAAATCATTTGCGAGCTATTTTAAATTTGCCTTTAGGAAATACTGATAGCAAAGTTGCTGGAATTATGGTAAATTTGGTCGGTGAAGAAGGTTTTTCGGGTCAAGTAGTTTACGAAAACATCGAAAAAATAATGGCAATTGATGGCGTAACGCCACATATTTACGGCAAAAGAGAAACAAGACCTTTCCGAAAAATGGGACACGTTACGATTGTAAATGAAAATATGGCTGAAGCTAGGAAAGTGGCTGAGGAAGTTAAGAATAGTATTCGAGTGATTTCTTAATTTCAAGATGATAAAAAGATTATTAAATATTAGTTTTTATTCAGTAAATACATTTTGTATCGTCTCCTTTTTGTCCTTTTTATTTTCTTTAATTTTCAATTCATTCAAAGGAACTATGCCAAATTTAAAAGTTGGGTTTCCTTTTAATTTTTATTATCAATTTGAAATTAGAGATAATATACATGGACAAGATTTATTACACGGAACCAACTTAAAAAATTTTATTTTAAATTATATAATTTGTTTATTATTAGTATTATTTTTAAACAAATTTAAACTCTTAAACAACTTCAAATCAAAATGAGCAAAGTAGCCATCATAATGGGAAGCATTTCAGATATGCCGGTAATGCAAGAAGCCATTGACATCTTAAAAGGGTTCGACATCGAAACCGAAGTAGATATCGTTTCGGCACACAGAACACCTGAAAAATTATTTGATTTTAGTAAAAATGCACATACTCGCGGAATTTCAGTAATTATTGCTGGTGCGGGCGGTGCTGCACATTTACCTGGAATGGTTGCCTCAATGTCGCCACTTCCTGTAATTGGAGTTCCAGTAAAATCTAGCAATTCTATCGATGGTTGGGATTCGGTTTTGTCCATATTACAAATGCCTGGTGGCGTTCCAGTGGCAACTGTTGCCCTAAACGGAGCAAAAAATGCTGGAATTCTTGCTGCACAAATCATCGGAAGTCACGATAAATGTGTGCTTGACAAAATCATTTTCTACAAAGAAAGTTTGAAAGAAGCGGTTAATAAAGCAGCATCTGAATTGAAAAAATAAAATTATATTATTTATAAAACCCTGACAGAGTTCAAAACTCTGACAGGGTTAATCGTAAAATAAAAATGAAAACACTTACCACAACATTCAATACCAAACACAACACAGCACCTTTTTCACAAATAAAACTAGAAGATTACAAACCTGCTTTTATCGAAAATATTGCGCAAGCAAAAACTGAAATTGACGCAATTATTAAAAATTCTGACGCTCCAACATTTGAAAATACTATTGTGGCTTTAGATTTTGCTGGTACAAGTTTAGATAGATTATCATCCATCTTCTTCAATTTGAATTCGGCGGAAACGTGTGACGAAATGCAGAAAATCGCTCAAGAAGTTTCTCCATTGTTGACAGAATTTAGTAATGATATTGCCTTAAACGAAGAGTTGTTCAAAAGAGTTAAAGCCGTTTATGATCAGAAAGATTCTTTGAATTTAACTACTGAACAAGCTACTTTATTAGATAAAAAATTCAAAGGATTTTCTAGAAATGGAGCTTTATTGAATGAAGATGACAAATTAAAATTACGCGAAATTGACACCGAATTAGCCAAACTTAAACTAACTTATGGCGAAAATGTTTTGGCAGAAACCAATAACTATCAATTACATATTACCAACGAAGAAGATTTAAAAGGCTTGCCAGATGGAGCTAAAGAAATGGCTGCAAGTTTGGCAAAATCAAAAGAATTGGAAGGTTGGGTTTTTACTTTAGATTTCCCAAGTTATTTACCTTTTGTGACTTATGTTGAAAATCGTGAATTACGCAAAGAAATAGCAATTGCTGCTGGAAAAAAATCATTCCAAAATAACGAATATGACAACAAAGAAAACGTAAAACGCATTGTTGAATTACGTCATAAACGTGCTAATTTATTAGGATACAAATCCCATTCGCATTTTGTTTTAGAAGAGCGAATGGCTCAAAATCCTGAAAAAGTACTTTCCTTTTTGAATGATTTATTAGAAAAAGCAAAACCAGCTGCTCAAAAAGAATTTGCTCAATTAACCGCTTTCGCAAAAGAATTAGACAGAATAAACCAATTAGAAAAATGGGATGGTGCATACTATTCAGAGAAATTGAAACAAAAACTATTCAACTTTGATGATGAGATTTTAAAACCCTATTTCAAATTGGAAAATGTTTTAAACGGAGCATTTACAATTGCCGAAAAATTATACGGAATTACCTTCAAAGAAGTTTTTGATATTGACAAATACCACGAAGATGTGCAAACTTTTGAAGTTTTGGATTTTGAAAATAATTTGGTCGCCATTTTCTACTCCGATTTTTTCCCAAGAAAAGGAAAACGAAATGGAGCTTGGATGACTTCCTACAAACCACAATATATAAAAAACGGAATTAACGAAAGACCACATGTTTCTATCGTTTGTAATTTCACACCACCAACTGCAACAAAACCTTCACTCCTAACCTTCAATGAAGTTACGACTTTATTCCACGAATTTGGTCACGCGCTACACGGAATGTTAGCCAATACAACCTACCCAAGTTTATCTGGAACATCAGTATATTGGGATTTTGTGGAACTACCAAGTCAAGTGATGGAAAACTGGTGTTACGAACCAGAAGCATTGGCTTTGTTTGCTAAACACTACGAAACAGGAGAAATCATTCCGCAAGAATATGTAGAAAAAATCAAAGAAAGTGCAAGTTTCTTAGAAGGAATGGCAACACTACGTCAATTGAGTTTCGGAATTTTAGACATGACCTATCATGGAAAATCCCAAACCATTGCAGATGTAAAAGCATTTGAAAAACAAGCCATGGAAACCACTTCATTATATCCAGATGTGGAAGAAAATTGTATGAGTACATCTTTTTCACATATTTTTCAAGGTGGTTATTCTTCTGGTTATTACAGTTATAAATGGGCAGAAGTTCTCGATGCCGATGCCTTTGCTTATTTTCAAGAAAAAGGAATTTTCAATAAAGAAGTGGCTACTAAATTTAAAGACAACGTACTTTCCAAAGGCGGCACCGAATTACCAATGGAATTGTATAAAAAATTCCGTGGTCAAGAACCAAAGGTAGAGGCATTGTTGAAACGTGCTGGGTTGATTTAGTTTATAAACTCTGTCAAAGTTTTTAATTTTGACAGAGTTAAACTCAAAAAATCTACTTCAAAAACTCCCTAAAATTATCCTTATTTACAACCATAAAACTCGGATTATACACTTCAATAAACGACTTCGGTAATTTGGCCTTTTTAGTATTGCCCCATTTGAATTCAAATGCAGCTACATCATCGGCATTGGTTTCTACATAATCAATTTCTTGCTGCGTAGTAGTTCTCCAAAAATAGGGTTTTGCATTACTCTGCGAATAAGATAAATGTTTCATCCGTTCAGCAATCATAAAATTTTCCCATAAAGCACCTTTATCTTGTCGAAGTGACAAATTGTTGAAGTTTCCAATAATCATATTTCGTACACCATTGTCATAAAAATAGATTTTTTTATTGGCTTTAATCTCGTTTCTACTATTTCTTGAAAAACTATTCAATCGAAAAACCACAAAACCTTTTTCTAGCAAATCAATGTAGTTATTTACCGTGTTCTTATCAACACCAACTAATTGTGCAATTTCGTTATAACTCACTTCACTACCCACTTGCAATGCCAAAGCTTGAAGAATTTTCTCTAAAACATTTGACTTTCTAATTCCTGTCAAAGCCAAAATATCTTTATACAAATAACTCGAAACCAAATTTTTCAAAATTTCATACTCATTTCCAAAGTGATTAATCACATCAGGATACATACCATATAGCATTCGCAATTCTAGTTGTTGATGCGCCTTGATAAAACCAACATTATTTTCAAATTCACTCCACGAAACTGGAAACATTTGGTATTCAAATTTTCGTCCTGTCAGCGGTTCTTGCGTCATATCATTAATATCAAAAGCAGATGACCCCGAAACAATTACTTGAACATCTTTAATTTGATCTACCATGATTTTTAATTTCAACCCAATATTTGGAATACGCTGTACTTCGTCAATAAAAACATATGCATTACTTCCTATAATACCCCGTAACTGTTCTGTATTGGCATTTGAAAGTAAATCACTCACCGAATTATCATCCCCATCCAAAAAAAGATAATCTTTATCAGCCAATAACGCATTTATTAAGGTCGTTTTACCTACTTGTCTCGGACCTATTAAAACAATTACTTTTCCTTTGTGCATTTTTTGAAGCACAATATCGGTTAAATCTCTATTTATCATAGCTTTAAACTTTTATACAAAGATATTAAAAAATGTTTATTCACCAAATTTATATGTTTTTTGGTGATTACGTTCACCAATTTTAATGTTTTTCAGTGATTATATTCACCAAAAAAACATATTTTTTGGTGAACACAATCACCAAATTAACATTTTTACTCTGTTTTAAATTATTCTTTCATTTTTTTTTGAAACTTTAAAAACTTTTATATATCTTTGTCTTATCAAAATGTAACAACATCCTAAAATGGAATTCAAAGAAGCTAAAAATAAATTCGTTCAAACCTGGGGTGCGCTAGGTAGCCAATGGGGAATTAACAAAACCATGGCTCAAATTCATGCACTATTGATGGTTTCTCACGAAGCAGTTTCAATGGAAGACATTATGGAAGAATTGCAAATTTCACGCGGAAATGCTTCGATGAATTTAAGAGCCTTAATGGATTGGGGAATTGTATATAAAGAATATAAAGCAGGCGAAAGACGTGAATTTTTCACAGCCGAAAAAGATTTAGACGAATTAGCCGTCAAAATCTCAAGAGAACGTAGTAAACGTGAAATCAAACCTGCATTAAAAGTACTCAAAGAAGTTTCATCTATTACATCTGACAATACAGCACAAGAAAAACATTTTGTTGATCAAACTACTAAATTATATGATTTTGTTCTAAAAGCAGATAACGTTTTAGATAAAATGACCGAATACAAAGACAATTGGTTGGCAAAATTGGTTGTTAAAATAATGAAGTAAAACAAAAAAAATTTAATTAAAACTTTCATTTTTTTCTGAAAGTTTAAAATAACAAAAACAATGAGTTTCTTAACCGCACAATGGAACAATTTAGCATTAATCAACTATGAAATCGATGCTAAGATATTAGAAAACTATATTCCGAAAGGAACTGAAATAGACTCTTGGAACAACAAATGTTACGTGAGTTTAGTGGGTTTTATGTTCGAAAATGTAAAATTATTAGGGATAAAAATTCCGTTTCATATCAATTTTGAAGAAGTCAATTTACGATTCTATGTGAAAAGATATGAAAATGGAATTTGGAAACGAGGCGTTGTATTCGTTAAAGAAATTGTACCAAAACCCGCATTGACATTAGTAGCCAATACCATTTACAAAGAGCATTATCAAACACTTCCTATGAAACATTCTGTCACCACAAACAAGGATTCAAAAGACTTTGTTTATCAATGGAAAACGAAAAACAAATGGAACACCATTTTAGTAGAAACAGAAAAAAGTCCAATCGAAATTGAAGTTAACTCTGAAGCCGAATTTATCACCGAACATTATTTTGGTTACACAAAAGTAAACAATGAAAAAACGTTCGAATACGAAGTAAAACACCCAAGATGGCAGCAATACAAAGTTACGAATCATCAAATTGATGTACATTTTGGAGAAGTTTATGGAAATACGTTTGAATTTTTAAATCACCTAAAACCAATTTCTGTAATGTTAGCTGTCGGATCTAAAATAAGTGTAGAAAATAAAAAACAAATAACATGAACCTCAACATCATAGGTTACACAATTTATTTATTGATAACCACATTCATCATCATAAAAGTTGGCAAAATCTGCTACAGAAACGGCAATATTTACGTTGCACAATTAATCCCTGAACACGAAGATTTATGCCAAAAAACAAATCAAATTCTGCTCATAGGTTATTATCTTTTAAACATTGGTTATTGTGCAATGACAATAATCTCGTGGGAAAAAATCCTATCAATCAATCAGTTGATCGAAGTCATTTCGGTAAAATCGGCTATCATTATTTGCAGTATTTCGATTTTACACTATTTCAATATATTCATACTCACTAAATACATTCAAAAATTAATTCATTAAATAGTTTACATTATGGACACAACAAAAATTTTAATCGGTTATGCAGTTTATTTACCAATTGCTTTATTCTTAACTTATTACGTTTCAAGAACGCTTTTTAGAAACAGTAAAGTATATATGATGGATATTTTTAAAAGTCGTGAAGAAATTGCCAATGCAACTAACAAATTATTTGAAACTGGATTCTATCTTTTAAATGTTGGATTTGCCTTAATGATTCTAAAAATAAGTGAATACAAAAATGATTATCAAACACTAATCGAAGCTTTGAGCTACAAAATTGGTGGTTTCTCAATCTACTTAGGAATTATGCTATTCTTCAATTTATACTTCTTCTTTAGAGGTAAAAGAAAAGCAAATGAAACCAAAATAGCTGACCGAATAGTTATCAATGGATAAACCAACAAACCTGTCAGGTTTTGAAAACCTGACAGGTTTAAATTACCACTACCAACCACCAAAAAACAGGAATACTCTCCACCCAAAAAGAAGCATAATAACGCGAACGCTTTTCATTGGAAAACAACAAAAACAAAATTGTTGTTATTGCCAAAGCCAATTTCAAAGCAAAAAACGCTATTCTAAAATCGGTTGCTAAAAATTCAACCAAAACAAAAAATACCATCAACGTAACTCCTACTCGTTTGGTTCTTGCAACCCCAATTTGTTGCGGAACCGTTTTTAAATGCGGATCATCCAACTTCAAATCGATAATTTCAAAAATCAATACTAATACAAAAATCAATATAAATCGTTGGGTTGCAACCAAAAAAACATAACTCGTAAAAGGCAAGTTATTATTAATTATTGGTAAAAAAAGGGTTACTCCTACCCAACATACAGTCACAATGTAAATTTTGATTCCTGCCCAATTTCGAGCATTCCTTTTATTTGGAAAAAAAGGCAACGTATACAACAAGGTAATAGCGAGAAATACAAAACCAATCATTTGCGTACTCTTTTGCAATTGAAAAAAATAATACCCTGTAGCTATCAAAGATAAAAAACTCAAAAACATAATGGCTTTTAGTTGGAATGTCATTTGCAATTTTTGAGTCCTTGCTAAGGCATCATACTTTACAAAATTATAACCTACAATGGTGCCAAAAAAAGCAAACTTTGACGTAGCAAAATCATCAGAAATAGCAAACAAAATTTGTGTCAATTGCACCAAAGAAAATACCGACAAAGCCACATGAATGCTTGAGTTGATATAAAAATTGAAAAGATTTCTTAAAAATTGCATTCAACAAAACTAATCATTCTGTTAATAAACTTCGTTTTTAGTTAACAATTTCTCAAAATATTACCCTTTGTTTAACTTAAAAATAAAAGTTTAATAATTACTTTTGTCTCTCAAAAACAACACACAAATATTATATTTATATCTATCTAAATGAGAACAGACGCATTTGCATTACGCCACATAGGTCCACGTGAAAACGACCTACAACATATGTTTAAAACCATAGGAGTTGAAAGTCTAGATCAGTTAATTTACGAAACTGTACCAGACAATATTCGTCTCAAAAAAGATCTAAATTTGGATGCTCCAATGACCGAATATGAATACCTATCCCATATTCAAGAATTGGGAAACAAAAACAAAGTTTACAAATCATATATTGGTTTAGGATATCATCCAGCGATTGTGCCAGCCGTAATTCAGCGAAATATTTTTGAAAACCCAGGTTGGTACACTGCTTACACACCCTATCAAGCCGAAATTGCTCAAGGTCGTCTAGAAGCTATTTTGAATTTCCAAACCACAATCATTGAACTAACAGGAATGGAAATTGCCAATGCATCCCTTCTTGATGAAGGAACAGCAGCTGCCGAAGCAATGGCATTACTATTTGACGTTCGTACACGTGATCAAAAGAAAAACAATGCAACCAAATTCTTCGTTTCTGAAGAAATTTTACCACAAACTCTATCCGTTTTACAAACACGTTCCACACCAAAAGGAATTGAATTAGTTATCGGAAATCACGAAACATTTGACTTTTCAACCGATTTCTTTGGTGCCATTTTGCAATACCCTGGCAAATATGGACAAGTAAACGATTACGCAGGATTTATTGCCAAAGCAAAAGAAAAAGAAATAAAAGTAGCCGTAGCTGCCGATATCTTATCGCTAGTAAAACTAACACCACCAGGCGAATTTGGTGCCGATGTAGTAGTAGGAACCACACAACGCTTTGGAATTCCAATGGGTTATGGTGGTCCACACGCAGCCTATTTTGCCAGTAAAGAAGAATACAAACGCTCAATGCCAGGAAGAATTATTGGAGTAACAATAGATGCCAACGGAAATCGCGCTCTAAGAATGGCATTAGGAACTCGTGAACAACATATAAAAAGAGAAAAAGCAACTTCAAATATTTGTACAGCTCAAGTTTTATTGGCTGTTATGGCAGGAATGTACGCCGTTTATCACGGTCCAAAAGGATTAAAATATATAGCAAATAAAGTTCACGCTTCGACAGTAACCTTAGCCGATGCCCTAAACAAGTTGGGCGTTTATAATGTAAACACGGCCTACTTTGATACCATAGCTGTAAAAGCGGATGCTTCCAAAGTAAAAACCATTGCAGAAAAAAATGAAGTCAATTTCTTTTATATCGACAACGAAACCATTTCTATTTCTGTAAATGAAACAACTTCTATTTCAGATTTAAATCAAATCATTGCCATCTTTGCAGAAGCAACAGGAAAAGATAGTTTTAAAGTAACCGAATTAACTACAGCAGATACTACTCTGTCATCATTAGAAAGAACTTCTTCTTTCTTGACTCATGATGTTTTCAACAGTCACCATTCGGAAAGTCAATTGATGCGTTATATCAAAAAATTAGAACGCAAAGATTTATCATTAAATCACTCGATGATTTCTTTAGGTTCTTGTACAATGAAACTCAACGCTGCTGCCGAAATGCTTCCCTTATCGATGGCCAATTGGAACAGTATTCACCCATTTGCACCAGTAGAACAAGCAGAAGGTTACCAAATTATGCTTAAAAAATTAGAGCATCAACTAAATGTAGTAACGGGCTTTGCAGGAACAACTTTGCAACCCAATTCGGGTGCTCAAGGAGAATATGCCGGTTTAATGGCAATTCGCGCTTACCACTTATCACGTGGTGACCATCACAGAAATGTATGTTTGATTCCTGCTTCGGCACACGGAACCAACCCAGCTTCGGCAGCAATGGCAGGAATGCAGATTATCGTAACCAAAACTATGGAAAACGGAAACATTGATGTAGAAGACCTAAGAGCTAGAGCCATAGAACACAAAGACAACCTTTCTTGTTTGATGGTAACATACCCTTCTACACATGGGGTTTTTGAAAGTGCTATTTGCGAAATCACTCAAATCATTCACGACAATGGCGGTTTGGTTTATATGGATGGAGCCAATATGAATGCCCAAGTTGGATTGACCAATCCAGCAACCATTGGAGCCGATGTATGCCACTTAAACTTACACAAAACCTTTGCAATTCCTCATGGCGGAGGTGGACCAGGTGTTGGACCAATATGTGTAAACGAAAAACTAGTTCCCTTTTTACCAACCAATCCAATTATACCAACAGGAGGAAATCAAGCTATTTCTGCTATTTCAGCAGCACCATATGGCTCAGCATTAGTATGCCTAATTTCATACGGATACATTACAATGTTAGGAGCAGAAGGTTTAAAAAACGCTACACAATACGCTATTCTCAATGCCAACTACATGAAAGCACGCTTAGAATCTCATTACCCCGTTTTATACTCGGGAGAAATGGGAAGAGCAGCACACGAAATGATTTTAGACTGTCGCGCCTTTAAACAACAAGGTATTGAAGTTACTGATATTGCAAAACGATTGATGGATTACGGATTTCATGCCCCAACCGTTTCTTTCCCTGTAGCTGGAACCTTAATGATTGAACCTACAGAATCAGAAGATTTGGCCGAATTAGATCGTTTTTGCGACGCCCTAATTTCAATTAGAAAAGAAATCGAAGTTGCCACTGCCGATAATCACAATACCGTTTTACACAATGCCCCTCATACTCTAGCAATGCTAACAAGCGATACATGGGATTATCCATACACAAGAGAACAAGCCGCTTACCCACTCGACTATATTGCAGAAAACAAATTTTGGCCTAGTGTACGCCGTGTAGATGATGCATATGGCGATAGAAATTTAGTATGCAGCTGTGCGCCTATAGAAGCCTATATGTAAAATTAACCCATAATAATTAGTTAAAAGTTTCAAATTCATTTTTGAAACTTTTTTTATTTATAAAAATGACTTGACAAGACGATTTACATAAAAAAAACTATAAAAATAAAAATAATGTCAATTATTGATATTTCACGACAATAATAGATAACACCCATAATTTAAAGCTAATTATTTTAGTAAACAAATAGCCTAAACAAGGCTATACATTACAAATTTTAAAAACTAATATTATGGCAAATTTATCCAACAACCGTCTGAACATCACGGCAACGACAGCTCAAATTACAACAGTTAAAGCAGCATTTCAAACAATTGCAACCAACCTCCCTTTCCTAATAGGTCTTACCATTGACGAACGAATTTCTCTACCTACAATTGATGTAAACAACAAAGCTTTTACAGAAGACGCTATAAATGCAGGAATTAATAACTCTGCTTTGATACCTTCATATGCTTCTGTAACCAATATGCAGAATGATCTATTGTTATTCAATCAATTGGATGAGATTAAAATAATGGCCAAACAATTATTAGAAAAACTCGAAGACACACAACTTCTAGCAGGAAACGAAGCCTACACCTCTGCATTGACATTATACAAACTATTTGGCTCGGCAGCCGACGCAGGAGTTCCTGGTGCCGATACTATATACGACCAACTAAGAAGACGTTTTGCAGGGCAAGGTGGCACAGGAGCACCACCTACCAATCCAAACGCATAAACCTGTTTTAAAAACGTCAACTTAATTGGCGTTTTTTTTATGACTCTAAATTAGGGGGTAAATTACCACCTATAGCTATGTAATTTACTATCTTTATTGTGTAAATTAACCATCTAAACTATGTAATTTAACTAACTAACAATGCTATAATACATTATAAGTTAGTGTTTATAACCAGTCAAGTTATGCAATTTAACCAACTAAGTTACGTAATTTAACCAACTAAGTTATGTAAATTGACCTACATAACTAGTTAATTTACCCTTTTTTAATAAAAAATACTATATTTGTATCCATCCATAATTAGTATAAAAATGATAGATCTAAAAAGAAAATATTTAAAAAAACGCGAAAATGACCCACCAGCACTTGGCAATTACATCCATTGGCATTTTCAAGAAAACAACATTAAGAAAAGAGAGGTAAGCCGTTTTTTAGAAGTGCTCCCTAGCACCCTAAACCAATACTTAAAACAACCTTCTTTTCAGATGGCTATTCTTTGGCGTATCAGTATTGCAGTAAAACATAACTTTTTTATGGAACTAGGAGAACGGCTAAAAATTCCTTATGAAACGGCAAAAGAAAAAGAATTGGCAAAACAACTGCTTGAAAAAGAAATCGAAATCGATAACCTCAAAACACAATTGAGCGTTTATAAACAAATTCATAAAATAGAATCTTAGTTATGGGAAATTAACCCCATTTAACAAAATTAGCAGTAGCAATAAAAAGAACACCAACTACATTAGCTCATAAATTAATAAATTTCACAAGTATTTAAAATCGAAATCGAGTAACTTTGCTCTTTATTATTTTTAGAAATGAATGACGTTCAAAACCAAGACGACCTATATACCATTGTGGATGAGTTTTACAAAAAACTATTAGCAGATCCTAAAATCAGTTATATTTTTACCGATGTTGTCAAAATAAAATTAGAAGAACACTTGCCCATTTTAGTCACATTTTGGTCGCAAGCAATTTTGGGAACAGGTGGTTACTTCAATAATTTGACACAAATTCATTTGGATGTAAATATGAAATCCTATTTATCTAAAGAATTGTTTGAAATTTGGTTAACCCATTTTGAAGCTGCCATCAACGAAAATTTTGAGGGCTTCAATTGTGAAAGAATGAAAAATATGGCACATAATCTTTCAACGATTATGCAAATAAAAATAGCACAATCGAATGAAAAAAAAGCTGAAAAATAATTTCAGCTTTTTTTCATTAATTCTTAACTAATTTTTTGAACACAACCCTTCCTTTTTCGTCTTCTATTTTCACAAAATAAATCCCTTTTTGTAAAGATGAAGTTGACATTTTTTTCTGTTTCGCAATCAAAACTAATTGCCCATTACTATTATATAAAGTAACCTTATCTATATTTAAACTTGTTTCTATTTCAAAATAATCATCTGCAGGATTAGGGTATATTTTCGCTTCATCAATGCTATTATCCACTATTGAAAGAGTTGGATTCTGAACACAAATGGTGAAATTGGTAGTCAGTAAACTTGATTCAGCATGAAATACTCGAACATAATAAGTCTGTCCAACCGTAAAAGTATTATTTTGATAAAACTCACTCAAACCACTTGAACTACTATTATCACAGGCAAAACTTGTTCCTGTACACGAACCTGTCAAAATCTCCATTCCTAAGTTTACACTATTATTGTTGGCAAGTGTTATACTCATCGTTGGGTCGGTAGCTACAAAGCTATACCAAACATCTTGCAAAGAAGTTGATGAACACGCAGTTGTAGTACCTGTATTGCTCGAACCACTAAAACTGCCTGTTGTACTCACACAATTTGTATTTGGAGTCAAACTTATGGCACCCGAACATAAATCGTTAGCTGGTGTTGGATAATTCTGAACACAAATGGTGAAATTGGTAGTCAGTAAACTTGATTCAGCATGAAACACTCGAACATAATAAGTCTGTCCAACCGTAAAAGTATTATTTTGATAAAACTCACTCAAACCACTTGAACTACTATTATCACAGGCAAAACTTGTTCCTGTACACGAACCTGTCAAAATCTCCATTCCTAAGTTTACACTATTATTGTTGGCAAGTGTTATACTCATCGTTGGGTCGGTAGCTACAAAGCTATACCAAACATCTTGCAAAGAAGTTGATGAACACGCAGTTGTAGTACCTGTATTGCTCGAACCACTAAAACTGCCTGTTGTACTCACACAATTTGTATTTGGAGTCAAACTTATGGCACCCGAACATAAATCGTTAGCTGGTGTTGGATAATTCTGAACACAAATGGTGAAATTGGTAGTCAGTAAACTTGATTCAGCATGAAATACTCGAACATAATAAGTCTGTCCAACCGTAAAAGTATTATTTTGATAAAACTCACTCAAACCACTTGAACTACTATTATCACAGGCAAAACTTGTTCCTGTACACGAACCTGTCAAAATCTCCATTCCTAAGTTTACACTATTATTGTTGGCAAGTGTTATACTCATCGTTGGGTCGGTAGCTACAAAGCTATACCAAACATCTTGCAAAGAAGTTGATGAACACGCAGTTGTAGTACCTGTATTGCTCGAACCACTAAAACTGCCTGTTGTACTCACACAATTTGTATTTGGAGTCAAACTTATGGCACCCGAACATAAATCGTTAGCTGGTGTTGGATAATTCTGAACACAAATGGTGAAATTGGTAGTCAGTAAACTTGATTCAGCATGAAA
>CAZLEU010000016.1:0-6863 GCA_964558625.1 uncultured Flavobacterium sp. | reverse complement strand
TGAACACGCAGTTGTAGTACCTGTATTGCTCGAACCACTAAAACTGCCTGTTGTAGTTACACAATTAGTATTTGGAGTCAAACTTATCGCACCCGAACATGAATCGTTAGCTGGTGTTGGATAATTCTGAACACAAATGGTAAAATTGGTAGTCAGTAAACTTGATTCAGCATGAAACACTCGAACATAATAAGTCTGTCCAACCGTAAAAGTATTATTTTGATAAAACTCACTCAAACCACTTGAACTACTATTATCACAGGCAAAACTTGTTCCTGTACACGAACCTGTCAAAATCTCCATTCCTAAGTTTACACTATTATTGTTGGCAAGTGTTATACTCATCGTTGGGTCGGTAGCTACAAAGCTATACCAAACATCTTGCAAAGAAGTTGATGAACACGCAGTTGTAGTACCTGTATTGCTCGAACCACTAAAACTGCCTGTTGTAGTTACACAATTTGTATTTGGAGTAAGAGGTATTGCATTTGAGCAGGAGTCATTTTGAGAAAAAGAATGGCTAAAAATTAGAAAGGAAATTATGTATTTAAATAATTTTAATTTCATAATGCTATTTTTATAAAAATAATTTAAACTTCTTATGGATACTTTCCGCAAAATTAAATTATTGTTTTTCTAAATGAAATACCTGAAATTAGGTAATAATGTAATTTTTTTTAATATAAATATCAATTCAATAATTATTACAAATTAATTGATTAAGTTAGTACGATTATAAGTTGTATTTTGTATTTTGTAAAAAAAAATTCAATAGATGAATATCAAAATAACAGGCTCTGGAAGCTATATTCCAACAGAAACAGTAACCAATAAAGACTTCTCTAAACATATTTTCTTGAATGAAGATGGAACACCTTTTGGTTTCCCAAATGAGGTTATCACTGAGAAGTTTTATGGAATTACAGGAATCGAAGAAAGAAAATATGTTTCAGACGATTTGCTAACCTCAGACATCGCAACTATTGCTGCCAAAAAAGCAATTGAAAATGCCAAAATAGACCCAGAAACCCTAGACTACATTATTTTGGCACATAACTTTGGTAATGTAAAAAAGGGAGCAATACAGTCTGACATACTTCCAAGTTTGGCAACACGAGTTAAACACGATTTACGAATAAAAAACCCAAAATGTGTTGCCTACGACATGCTTTTTGGTTGCCCAGGTTGGGTAGAAGGAGTTATACAAGCTACCGCTTTTATAAAAGCAGGAATGGCTAAAAAATGTTTGGTTATTGGTGCCGAAACACTCTCTAGAGTTGTTGATCCACACGATAGGGATTCGATGATTTATTCTGATGGTGCCGGCGCAACAGTAATTGAAGCTTTAGAAGGTGAAAACGAAGGAATATTAGGGCATGAATCGGCAACTTATGCATATGATGAAGCGGGTTATTTATTCTTTGGAAATTCATTTAACAAAGAGCACGATCCTAATGTTCGTTATATCAAAATGTATGGTAGAAAAATCTACGAATTTGC
The DNA here is from genome assembly GCA_964558625.1 of uncultured Flavobacterium sp. Taxonomy (GTDB): domain Bacteria; phylum Bacteroidota; class Bacteroidia; order Flavobacteriales; family Flavobacteriaceae; genus Flavobacterium. Next base: position 5,363 of record CAZLEU010000016.1, on the reverse strand, counting down.
CTTGAGTAATGTTCCAAAAGCCATGAAAGAATGTTTAGACAATAGTGGAATTGAGATCAATCAAGTAAAAAAAGTATTGATTCATCAAGCAAATGAAAAAATGGATGAAGCCATCATTCAACGTTTTTACAAATTATACGGACAAACGCCTCCTGAAGGAATTATGCCAATGAGCATTCATAAATTAGGAAATTCAAGTGTTGCCACTGTTCCTACATTATACGATTCATTGATTAAAGGAAAAATCGAAAATCAAGAAATCCACAAGGGTGATGTTATTCTTTTTGCATCTGTTGGTGCTGGAATGAATATCAATGCAATTGTTTATAGAATGTAAAAAAGTTGGAAGTTGGAAGTTGGAAGTTGGAAGAAAAAAGTAAATTTGCACCTTAATTCCACATTTTCATGTACGAAAAAACATTTCCCAATAAACGCTTTAAGCATACTTTAGAATTTTTACAAAAGCATGTTTCGACTTCAGAAACCATCTTTGATTTAGGTGTTCCCAATCCTTTTTCTAAAATCATGGAAGAGAATGGTTATACTGTAAAGAATACCAAAGGTGAAGACTTAGATAATGACCAAACGGCTTTACAAAACGAAACGTATACGGTTTTTACAGCTTTTGAAATATTTGAACATTTATTGAATCCTTACACTGTTTTACAAAATGTAAAATGTGATAAAATATTGATTTCAATTCCGCTACGTTTATGGTTTTCGCCTGCTTACCGAAGCAAAACAGATATGTGGGACAGACATTACCACGAATTTGAAGATTGGCAATTGGATTGGCTTCTTGAAAAAACAGGTTGGAAAATTACTGCTCGTGAAAAGTTTACGCATCCTGTTAAAAAATTGGGATTAAGACCATTGTTAAGGTATTTTACTCCAAGATATTATATTGTTTTTGCAGAGAGAAAATAGACTTTATCTAATGAAATATTACATTGTCATTCCATCGCATAACGAAGAAACTTTAATTTCTTTGACACTTCAATCTTTGGTTGCACAAACTGTTTTGCCTACCAAAATTGTGGTGGTGAATGATAATTCTACTGATAGAACAGAAGAAATCGTAAATTCATTTGTTTCAAAATATCCATTTATTTCTCTGGTAAATAAAACGTCAGATGCTATTCATTTGCCTGGTAGCAAAGTCATTCAAGCGTTTCAGAAAGGATTAGAAACTTTAGATGAGAACTATGATTTTATAGTAAAAGCAGATGCCGATTTGATTTTTCCAAACCATTATTTCGAAACGATAATTAAGCATTTCAAGTCAGATAACCGAATTGGAATGGCTGGTGGGTTTTGTTATATAGAAAAAAATGGCGAATGGGTTTTAGAAAACCTTACCGACAAAGACCATATTCGTGGTGCATTAAAAGCTTACAGAAAAGAAACTTTCAAGCAAATTGGCGGATTAAAACCCGAAATGGGTTGGGATACTGTTGATGAATTATTGTGTAAATTCTACAATTGGAAAGTGGTTACCGATGAAGGTTTACATGTAAAACATCTAAAACCAACTGGCGCCAACTACAATAAAACGGCTCGTTACAAACAAGGTGAAGCGTTTTATTCGTTAGGATATGGATTTTGGATTACTGCTATTGCTTCTTTAAAACTAGCAATGATGAAGAAAAAACCACTACTTTTTATTGATTATATAAAAGGTTTTTGGAAAGCAAAATCATCGAAAAAATCACTTTTGGTTACAGAAGAACAAGCCCAATTCATTAGAAAGTATCGCTTGAAGAAAATGAAGGAAAAAATATTTTAAATTGATTACCTTTGCAAGTGTGAGTAAAAACTTATATCTGATTTCTGGTTGTAATGAAGTAGGTAAAACTACTGCTTCATTTGCTATTTTACAAGAGATTCTGATTTGTAAAGTGTTTGTGAACGCAGATGAAATTGCAAAAGATTATCGCCATTTCTACCTATAAAAGTTTCGTTTGAAACAGGAAGAATAATGTTAAACAGGATAAATGAATTATTTTTGGCTAATGAATCTTTGTTTTTGAAACAACATTAGCTACAATAATTCTTAAAAAGAATTACGCAGTCATTCTTTTGTTTTTTGGTTTATAAAATGTAGATTGAACAATTGAAAAACGTAAAAAAAGAGTTGCTGAAAACAAACATAATATCTCAAAAGATGTTATAAAAAGAAGGTTTACTAATGAAACTAAAAACGTATTTGATATTTACTTAGATATTGTGAACGAAGTAATGATTTTTGACAACTTAGAAAAACATCACAATGAAAACATTTAAAAGAACATCAAATCAGAAAAAATAATTGACGTAATAAATAGGTCTATCATAAACTTATGCGTTTAAGAAGAAAAACATATAGTGAACTAATTGTTATTGAAGACACTAAAATAGTAAGAATAAAACCATGATGCTAGTTCGTTATTTATCGCAGATAGGAAAATATTTTTTGATGCTCAAAGAAATTTTCAACAAACAGACTAAATGGTCTGTAATGCGAAACCTTATTTTTAAAGAAATTGACGATTTGATAATCGATTCTTTGGGAATTGTGGCGTTTATTTCGTTTTTTGTAGGCGGTGTTGTTTCTATTCAAACAGCATTAAATTTGACCAATCCATTAATCCCTAAATATTTAATTGGTTTTGCTACAAGACAATCGGTGATTTTGGAATTTGCTCCTACATTTATTTCGATAATCATGGCGGGAAAAATGGGTTCATTTATTACGTCTAGTATTGGAACTATGCGTGTTACTGAGCAAATAGATGCACTGGAGGTTATGGGTGTTAATTCATTAAATTATTTGGTTTTCCCAAAATTGATTGCGCTACTTCTCTACCCTTTTGTAATTGGTATCGCGATGTTTCTTGGTATTCTGGGTGGTTGGATGGCTGCTGTATATGGAGGATTTGCCTCTGCTGAAGAGTTTATAAATGGTATTCAGGTTGAGTTTATTCCTTTTCATGTAGCTTATGCATTTATTAAAACATTATGTTTTGCTTTAATTTTGGCTACAATTCCTTCCTTTCATGGTTATTATATGAAAGGTGGCGCACTTGAAGTTGGTAAAGCAAGTACGGTGTCCTTTGTATGGACATCGGTTGTTATTATTTTGGTAAATTATATTTTAACACAATTACTTTTAGCCAACTAATTATGATAGAAGTTAAGGACATAAAAAAATCGTTTGGTGACCAAATGGTTTTAAAAGGAATATCAACTGTTTTGGAAGCTGGAAAAACCAACCTAATCATTGGACAAAGTGGTTCGGGAAAAACGGTTTTTTTAAAATCATTATTGGGGATTCACAACGTTGATAGTGGCACCATCTCTTTTGATGGTCGAATCTATTCTGAACTTGATGATGATGAAAAAAGAGAATTAAGAACAGAAATTGGAATGGTTTTTCAAGGAAGTGCATTGTTTGATAGTATGACCGTTGAGGAGAATATTGGATTTCCTCTTAAAATGTTTACTACCAAAACACCTTCTGAAATAAAAGAACGTGTTGATTTTGTTATTGATAGAGTTAACTTGATTAATGCGCACTCGAAGAAACCTTCTGAAATTTCGGGCGGGATGCAAAAGCGTGTAGCAATTGCTAGGGCTATTGTAAATAATCCTAAATATCTTTTTTGTGATGAACCAAATTCAGGATTGGATCCTAAAACGGCTATCTTAATTGATAATTTGATTCAAGAAATTACTGCAGAATATAATATAACAACTGTTATAAACACACATGACATGAACTCTGTTATGGAAATTGGAGATAAAATTGTTTTCTTGAAAAACGGATTGAAAGCTTGGGAGGGTTCGAAAGATGAAATCTTCAAAACCGATAACGAAGCCGTTACCGATTTTGTCTATTCATCTGAGTTATTTAAAAAAGTGAGAGAAGCTGTTTTGCGAGAAGGTTAGATTAGTGCGTTAATAAAACCCAACCTATTTTGTTTTTTAAATTTTCTGCCTTGAATTGGATAATGTAAAAATAGGTGCTATCTGGCAATGGTTTCCCATTTTCATTTTCCCCTAACCATTCATTCATATAATTGTCTTTTTCATAAACCAACCTACCATATCTGTTATAGATACTCAATTTTTTTACCTCATAGCCAGACAAATCAAATTTTTCATTATTACCATCATTATTTATAGTAACTAAATTTGGTATTTGACACGGAATATTAGTTACATTTATATTCTCGTTGGAGGTACATCCATTTTCATCAGTAACGACAACATTGTAGACTCCCGTTAAATTAGTTGGAACGCTGACATTTTGCTGATTGCTAGAAAAATTGTTAGGACCATTCCAAAGATATGTGGCATTTGGAAAATCCTGAGAATTCATAACTGTTATTATGTAATCAGTACCTAAACAACCTTGAACAAGGTTTACATCGAATGTGTTTGTTTTCTCTGATATAATGGTTTGTTTAGTCACTGCACACCCATCTAGATCGACTGTTACTTGATAGGTACCAATCCCGTTTGTATTGATGGTGCTTTGTGTCTCATTTGTTAAAATTTGTCCATTTTGTGACCATTGATATGTTGCTTCATTTACAGTAAAATTATCAGGGATTATGGTAAGTATTTCTTGCTGCCCAACACAAATTTCGGTAACGCCATCAATAACAAAATTTGGGTTAGGTTTACTGGACAATGTAACTTGTGAGACTGGATAATTACAGCCCGTAACTATGATTTCCAAAGAGTATGTTCCATCATTCATGTCATTAAAATTAGGAATTACAGGATTGGAAACAGAAGCTGTAAAACCATTTGGACCTGTCCATGTGTAAGTTGCTCCTGTAATAGGTGTTATACTCATTTGAACGTCAGTTCCCCTACAAATTACAGTTGGTACTGAAATAGTTGGCGCAACTACAGCGCCATCTAAATTGATTGTAATTATAGAGGTATCAATGATAGAACAAAGAACCGAATTTACTATATAATTGTATGTATAGGAACCTATACTGGAAAGATTAACGACACTACTTGACAGAGTATTTCCATTTGAATCGGTCCATACTCCATTCAAATCATGGGGATTAGAAAGCAATGTATTGAGGTCTATTGATTGATTGATAGCACAATAGCTTTGATTAACATCTAGACCTGCATTTGGAGCATAATCTGATGCTTTTATTTCATATTGAATTGTTGTATTTATACAACTGTTACTATTGGTTGATGATAGTTCGACAACATAAATACCTGAATCTATAATTGGAGTAAATCCAGTAAAGTTTAAAACATTTGTATTACTCAATATCGCTAATGGGTTGTTTTGTTTGTACCATTTATAATTTATAAATGCTATTCCTTGCACTTCTAATGATCCATTT
>CAZLEU010000015.1:0-38626 GCA_964558625.1 uncultured Flavobacterium sp. | reverse complement strand
CAGTAGCTGTAACGTTTTGAGCCGCACTACCTTGATCATCTGAAACTGTTAATGAAGTTGCAGTACCTAAATCGGTTATATTTACATCAACAAAAAATTGTGGTGCTACATCACAGTTAGATACAATTGAATAAGCAACTGTTGCATCAGTACAAGTTGGAGGACAAGTAATTTTGAAAGTATGAGTTCTTGCTGATGTTCCCTCACTGTCTAATAAGAATAAATATTCAACACCAGCAGTTAAAGTTCCGATAGGATCAACTCCAGCACCAATGTTATCATCAATACAAGTCCAACCAGATGCATCACATGATCCAGTTGCTTCTTTGTAGTAATAATCTACATAACCACCAGTAGCATTTACGACTTCTAAACTATATACACCATCAACAGCAGGAGTAAATGAGTAAACCATTTCAACACCTGGAGTTGAAAAACCACATGCATTAACATTCCATGATCCTGCTCCAGCTGGTATAGCAGCTACAACATCTTCATCACATGCTGCAATTACCACTGCATTATCACAGTTTGGAGGACAAACTGCTTGAGTTTGTTCTGGACTTGTAACAGTACATGAAGCGTCTTGATCATTTGCTAAAGTAAATATTACTAGTGTAGCATTTGGGTAAGGACCAAACTGAACAACACCAGTTGCAGTTACACTTTGAGGCGCACTACCTAGGTTATCAGTAATTGTTAATGAAGTTGCAGACCCTAAGTCAGTAACATCTACATCAACAAAAAATTCTTCAGCTACATCACAATTAGAAACGATAGAGTATGTAGCGGTTGCATTAGAACAAGCAATAACAGACCATTCTAATGTGTAAGTTCCAGATTGACCAGCTGATCCATATCCATCAACAACAAAGTAAACAGTTTGATCAAAACCAGTTGTATTTGCCCATGTATTAATTTGTGTATCTGGGTCATCATAACACAAAATGGCAGTTTGATTATCACAATCACCGTAGAACATACTTACAACTGAGTCATAGCTATTTGTTGTTTGTTGAATTGTTAATGTAGAACCACTCGGTACTAAAATTGAATAGTAAACATCAGGAGAAGCATTTCCAAATCCACAAGTTGGAGTATTATCATTATTTGCACCAACAGTACTTCCACTTAAAGGAGATGTCTCTAAAGTTAAATCGACAGCACCAGAACAAAAATCTCCAGCTATTGGATCTCTTGTTGTGAATGAATATTCTGTACATCCAGAAGCATCACCATTTGCATTATAAGGAACAATGCTAACATAATAAGTTGTACTTTCTGTTAAAGTTCCAAGTGCATATCCTGTTACATTACCAACATCTGTAGTAGCTAATACATCAGAACCACCTGGAGACGTTCCAACAGTTAAGTTATAACCTGTTGCTACACCTGTTGCTGCGCTCCATGCAATGTTTCCAAAAAGTTGTACATCAACGGCACCATCAAGTGGAGATGTTAAAGCAGCGTCACAGTTAGGAGCCGATGAAGTTTCTTGAGTAATTGCAATATTATCAAGGTAGAAATAATAATCACCTGCAGTCCAAGTACCACTAAATCTGAATTGTAAATCAGAACCTGATGGTACATCTCCTGAAGGAATTGTAAAAGAAACATTTGCACAAGTGTTTGCTACTACGTGATTAGTGTCATCAATAGTATAAACTGTTGTCCATGCTCCACCAGCATCTGTTGACATCTGAACCTGCATATTTCCCCAACCAGCTGGTGTAGCTACTGTTGCAGCAGACCAGTTTACAATTTTGTAGTCAAAAGAAAATGTTACATCAGTTCCATTTGATGCACCAACATAGTTAGGAGTTGTAAGAACAGCAGTAGTAGCAAAACTGTAAAGGTTTTTTCTAATAGAATTACCATTACAAGCTTGTGTTGCTGTTACACCATAGAAGTTCGGATTTGTCCATCCAGCAGGCATCGTCGTACTGGAATTAAATCCCTCTAGAACTCCAATTTGAGCATTACTATTTGTTAGAAATCCTAACAACATAGCAACTAGAAGAGTAAATTTTTTCATCATAGTTTTTTATTTAGATTAATTGCATGCAATATATAAAAAATGTTTGTTGATAAAAGTTAAAAAAAAAATATTTCGATAAAATGCATAAAAACACCTTGAAACGCATCTTGTTATGCTTCATTTAGTATTATATAATAAATACTAACAATGTTTTTAAATAAAAAAACTGCTCCAAACTTTAATACAATTTTTGCTTTTAAATATATAAAAAACCGCAAAGTCAGGAGACATTTGCAGAGCATTTCATAGGAACTCTTTGTGCAGCTGGGGAACATTTGCTAAAGACAAGCTCTGCGAAGTCTCCTGACTTCGTAGTAAATATGCACTAAATTATTTTATATATTTTGTTATTTTTTTTTTGATAGTTCATATAGAAAAAATGTTCCGCAAAGTCAGGAGACATTTGCGGAGCTTTTCATGGGAACTCTTTGCGAAGCTGGGGGCTTTACTTTATTCTCCAAAAGAAGGATTTTTATTAACTGAATAGATAAAGCTGGCATTTATAATTTTTAAAAAATAACCACCCTCTCTTTTTACTCCTTTTTCAATTCTACTTCTTAAAGGACTGATACCAAAATCAAAATCAATTGTTTTAGATTTACCCATAATTGGATTGTAATCTTTATGAAAAATAATTACATTATTGTAAAAATTATCATTTCTGTTTTGCAATGTTATTCTGTCAATATCAAACTTATTCATGAAATTCACAAGCACACTATCTTTTAAGTCGCTTCTGTATAATGAATTATTTTTGATGCTATAGGCAGAACTCTTTTGTTTATTTATAGAATCGTTTATTTCAAACAATCTGTTTGATGAAATGTATTTAACAGTTGATGAAAATTCATCTATGTTGTTTTCTACTTTGTTATAATACCCATCGTAAACACTACATGAATTAAGTAAAAAGAACAAACTAAATCCAAGTATTATAAAATTTTTCTTGTTATCCATCTAGTGTATTTCTTTTTGTTTTAAAAAATCTATTACAAAATTGGTTGTTGCTCCGCCCTTATCAGCTGCTGCTTGTGCATGCACGTCTGTATCTCTACCTTTTTTGCTTAACATTCTACCAATAAACCCAAGACCTTGCCAAAATGCATGACCTCTAGATTTCCCACCTAAACCCGTAACTTTATCACCTGGTAATTGAGCTTCATCGTAGATAAGATTCTTTATTTTTCCTGCTTCTTGTAATTTTCCAATTTCCTTGTATAAGTCTGAATCTTTTGCAACAGGAGAACCTCCAAGTATTAAATTATCTATTTTAAAATTCTCATCAAGACCGTATTTTGAAGGGTCTCTAAAAATATCAACAACAGCTTGAGCAGTAGTTACTGATCCTTGACTAAATCCCATAACATTCATTTGCTCTCCATCAGCTAATGGATTCTGTAATATATTTTGAGCGATTCCATTAGCAACATCATAAATTCTTGTGCCTGCTACAATGCTTTCTGTTGAAGCAGGTCTTTGAGCATTAAACATTACATGAATCATATCCCCAAATAGACCATGCGAACCATCAACTGTTTGACTTGAAGAGCCATAACCCACAGTATAAGTTGTTAGTGCATTAGATATATTTTCAGCGTAAGGACCATTACTTTTATTACCTTTTTCATAACCCAATCCAGGAATAAATATTATTCTTCTTCCATCAGGATCTATAAAATTTATAGGATTATTGAAAGTGTAAATATAAGGCGACCAACCTGGATACTTCTCCGCAAGTGGGTCAACAATAATAAAGCCCCGATTTCGGGGCTTTATTGTCTAATATTTCTCTAAATACTCATTCCAATTATTTGGATAATTGTTTTGAGCTTTCTTTTTGATATATTCTGGTATTGGAACAGCTCTATAGTCTATCCCTTTGCTTCTAAGAAAATCAACTATTTTCATTTTGTATTTATACTCGTCTGTATCTAAATCAAAAAACTCTTCTCTTAATATATCTACTAAAAACATTTCTTTATTTTGCTCTTCTCTGAAAAAAATTGGTGCTTTATAATCTATTCCATTAACTAATAAATAGTAAGCTACATTATATCTGCTAGTCATAATTGATTCACTAAAAGCAGACTGATTATGTTTATTTTTATAATTTAAATCAGCCCCTTTTTTAACAAGCAATTCTACTAGATCTAAATTACCTGTTTTACTAGCTAACATTAATGGCGTTCTTGTTTTTCCTTCATTATCAATATCAACTTGAACATCATTTACATTTGCTCCATACTCTAAAAGCAATTTAGCGAATTTCACATCATAATGTTTAGAACTACAAGATTCTATTAATGCTGATGACCCTTCATAAGTATCATGAATTTTTGTGCTAGCTCTATTTTTTAATAACACTTCAAAAGGTTTATATTGCTGGTTTTTAATAGTTAACATTAAAAGAGTACTGCCAAAAATAGGCTCTTGATAATCTAATAGTTTTCTATCTTTATTTATTAATTCATTAATTTTATCTTCATTTTCATCTTCTACAGCTTTGGCTAGTTCCCAAGCAGGTGTGTTTTGAAACAGCCGATAATCATCTCCTAGTAATTCCGATTTATCTACCATGGTTTCTCTATTATTACATGAAAATAATATACTTATTATTGCTACTAAAAAAAATACTTTTCTCATGGCTTATCGTAGGTTTCAGGTTTTGTAACACCAAAGTTTTTAAGAACATTATTCATACTATGCCCATTGTAAATTGATGAGCCATCTGTAGGTACTAAATAATTTCTATTGCCATTTACATTAGGCATTATTGTACAAGCATCTTGCAGTGCGTTTAATGGGTCTGTAGCCATTATATATGCTTCAATATTACCTTCCGATTTAAATGGAGTCTTCCAATTACCTTCTACAACTTTTGTTATATCACTTACACCTGCCGCATTAAAAGTAATAGCATTTCTGTCTGTTAATAAAGCATTTAAAGCCGCTTCACCACCTCCAAGAGAATGACCTGTGAAAGTAAGCTCTGTTTCCCCTAAAACTTTAGATATTGTTTTAGCGTTATCAGCCGATTTCTCATACTGTTTTGATAAACCTAGCGGTTGTTTTACATCAGCTCCAACATCTTTCCAACTTGCTTCTGTACCTGCTGTAGCATATGTGTATTCTGTTTTTCCATTTACAGTTCTCTCATAGATTTGAGATTTTAAACCTGTAGAAGTATTATTTAAGTCTTTTTTTGTTAAACCAAAATCTCTACTAGAAACTTTCCAACCACCTGTTAAAATTCCATTTTTCTTGTCACCATATACATGTGCTGCCATTCTAGCAGCCTCTGCTGGTGTAGGCTCTTTACCATCAGGATCAATAAAACGCATTGGATTATTAAAGCAAAAACTGTACGGCGACCAAGAAGGCATCTTCTCCGCTAGTGGGTCAACACTTAACCAAATACTTATCCTCGGGTCATAGTATCTAGCTCCATAATAGTATAGTCCTGTTTCATCGTCTAGTTCTTTACCGTTAAACTTGTACGGTGTTTTGTAGTAAGTGCTAGGTAATTGCTCTGCCATGGTTTCGCCAAAAGGCAAATTTAGGAAAAATTGGTACTTGGCACCATAATAATCTGTTAAAAAAGTGCTGGTACCCAAGTGGTCTGGGTGGTAGTAGTAAACAGTATTAATAGTTACAGGTGGGTCTGGAGCTGCTGAGCTTACATTGGTGTCGCCCTCTGTTTTATCTTTTTCGTTTTCGGCAAGTAGCTTGTTTACTAAGCTCTGCAAAGTCTCCTGACTTCGTAGCGTATTTGTACTAAATTGTTTTTAAAACTTAGTTGTAGTTTATATGGTAAAGATGTTCCGCAAAGTCATGAAACATTTTCGAAAGAGCAAGCTCTGCGAAGTCTCCTGATTTTGAAGCATATTTATGCTAAATTATTTTTAAAACTTAGTTGTAGTTTATGTGGTAAAAATGCTCCGCAAAGTCAGGAGACATTTGCGAAAGAGAAAGCTCTGCGAAGTCTCCCGACTTCGTAACATATTTGTGCTAAATTGTTTTATAAATTAAATTAACATCTTTTGATAGCAATATAGAAAAAAGTTCCGCAAAGTCAGGAGACATTTGCGGAGCTTTTCATGGGAACTCTTTGCGTAGCTGGGGCAAAATAACACAGTTGCGTAAAGCAAAAAATTGGTCGCAAGAAGACCTTGCAAAAAAGATTAATTCTTCTCGTGTAATGGTTGGTAATTATGAGCGTAATGCCAATACACCCTCTATTGATGTAATTCTTAAAATGGCTAAAACCTTTGAAGTTACCGTTGATTTTTTAATTGGCGAAGGTGAATTTTCTTCTTATGATAAAGAGATTATCAAAAGGATTGAAGATATTGACCAACTTGATGTAGATACTAAAAAGCATCTTTTCTTTTTAGTAGATAACGTTATTCAGAACTATAAAACTAAAAAAGCTTTTGATAAATAATAACAAACCCCTAGTGATGGCTCGGGGTTTATTGTTTACTTATCTAATACTTTCTTAAAAGTTACTTTACACTTTTTATTATTTTCGTAATTACGATTATAAGATAAAACAATGCTGTCTTTTAAACAGACTTCTATTTTATATACTCCTTTATCCCAAACAAAGGTAGAATCATTTTTTATACTCCAAGTCCTTGGTCCACTTATTACATCCCCATCGTTGTTGAATAAAGTAAACCCTTCTTTGATATACCGATTGTATTTATCATGACTCCCATCTTTATTAAATTTAAAATAAAGACTGTGATTTCCATCACAATCTTTATAATTCCAATATTCATTTTTTTGTGTTATAAAAATATTTTCTATTTCGCTTTTTTTACTACACGAAAAAAGCAATACCAATAATGAACCTATTACCAATTTAGTTGTCAACTTTTTCATATTTTACAGGATATGTGTTACCATTTGTTGTATCTCTAAACTCAATGTTCCTTTAGCAAAATTGCCCATTGGTGGCTGTATATACATACCTCCTTGATTTGTTTCATTGAATGTTTCTATTTTTTGGACTATTTCATTTTGTGCAAATTCATTGCCTTGATCCATGTTTAGCAGGTAATTTGTAAAAGCTGATCCTGTTCCTAATTTAAAATCATTGGTAGTTGAGCTAAATGATTTATAACTCATTTGATCAATATAAACATCAGCATGATTAGATAAATTACTTTTAAAATCAGATTTTTCATTATCTTCTTTATGCCCGTTTTCGTGTTTCATTACGCTTTTAAAGTTGTTGATATTATCCAAACTTTTACTAAACCCTCCATTAGTATTTAAGTAAATAGTTTGTTTTATTGTAAAAGCAGGATTTTTCTCAAAATCCATATTACTTTTGTCTGTAGTGATTTTTGTTCCTTCGTCTGCGCCAACTCTAGCCGCATAATATGCGCCAATTTTTGCCATTGCATTTCTCGAACCTGTTGAGGTGTTTAATTGTGAGGGCGTATATTGTTTATTCCCAATCTGAATTTTTACAGCATTTCCTGTTTTGGTACTTCTTACAAATCTACCTGATGAAGTAAAAATATCATCATTTCCATCAGGGTCATACCTTGAAATTGGACTTTGTTTACAATAATTGTATGGACTCCAGTTAGGGTATTTTTCCATTTCGTTATCGACCGATAACCATATACTCACCCTAGGATCATAGTATCTAGCTCCATAATAGTACAAGCCTGTTTCGTCGTCTAGTTCTTTACCGTTAAACTTGTACGGTGTTTTGTAGTAAGTGCTAGGTAATTGCTCTGCCATGGTTTCGCCAAAAGGCAAATTTAGGAAAAATTGGTACTTGGCACCATAATAATCTGTTAAAAAAGTGCTGGTACCCAAGTGGTCTGGGTGGTAGTAGTAAACAGTATTAATAGTTACAGGTGGGTCTGGAGCTGCTGAGCTTACATTGGTGTCGCCCTCTGTTTTATCTTTTTCGTTTTCGGCAAGTAGCTTGTTTACTAAGCTCTGCAAAGTCTCCTGACTTCGTAGCGTATTTGTACTAAATTGTTTTTAAAACTTAGTTGTAGTTTATATGGTAAAGATGTTCCGCAAAGTCATGAAACATTTTCGAAAGAGCAAGCTCTGCGAAGTCTCCTGATTTTGAAGCATATTTATGCTAAATTATTTTTAAAACTTAGTTGTAGTTTATGTGGTAAAAATGCTCCGCAAAGTCAGGAGACATTTGCGAAAGAGAAAGCTCTGCGAAGTCTCCCGACTTCGTAACATATTTGTGCTAAATTGTTTTATAAATTAAATTAACATCTTTTGATAGCAATATAGAAAAAAGTTCCGCAAAGTCAGGAGACATTTGCGGAGCTTTTTATGGGAACTCTTTGCGCAGCTGGTTTCAAAGTTATATTTTCGTATTGAAACATCGTAAATCGGTGAAGGAGCATTAGGGTTATATAATAAATGCTAACAAAGTTTTAAATAAAAAAACACCGTCTTATAAACGGTGTTTTCGATAAAGAATAGAAAATTAATTATATTTATTCTGATATGCTTGCCACTTGAATCATTTCATTTGTATCGGCTTTGTAATCAACTTTTTCAAATCCAAATCCGAATAGGTTGTAAAAATCTGTTCTATAACCTTCCAAATCACCTATTTCCCCTAGATTTTCAGTAGTTGCTTCTGCCCAAAGTTTTGTAACTTGAGTTTGAATATCTTCACGCATTTCCCAATCATCAATACGAATTCTTCCTTTTTCATCCGTAGGAATTTCACTTCCAGTATAAAGTCGCTGCTGGTATAAACGTTGGATTTGCTCTATGCAACCTTCATGTACATCTTGACTTTTCATTACTTTGTATAATAAGGATATATATAAAGGGATAACAGGTATTGCTGAACTGGCTTGTGTAACCAATGCTTTGTTTACCGAAACATACGCTTTACCATCAATATCTTTTAGTGTATCTGTGATTGTAAATGCTGTTGCTTCTAAGTGGTCTTTAGCTCTTCCGATAGTTCCTTTTCTGTAAACAGGTTCTGTTACTTCTGGTCCAATGTAGGAATAGGCTATAGTTGTTGCACCTTGAGCTAGTAAATTTTCTTTTTTTAAGGCATCAATCCACATTGTCCAATCTTCACCTCCCATCACTTTTACAGTGTTTGCAATATCCTCTTCATTACAAGGTTCAATTGAAATTTCTGAAACTTTTCCAGTGTGAAAGTCAACTGTTTTGTTTGTAAAAGTTTGACCAATTGGTTTTAAAACAGAACGATGTAAGATTCCTGTTGTAGGATCTAAACGAACAGGAGATGCCAAACTGTAAATAACTAAATCAACTTGACCTAAATCTTTTTTTATTATATCGATTACTTCTTGTTTTACTTCATTTGAAAAAGCATCACCGTTAACGCTTTTTGCATATAAACCAGCTTTGTGAGCCTCGTTTTCAAATGCCGCAGAATTATACCAACCTGGTGTAGCAGTTTTCCCTTCAGTAGCTGGTTTTTCAAAGAAAACACCCAATGTGGCAGCATTTGAACCAAAAGCACTTGTGATTCTTGAGGCTAAACCAAATCCTGTTGATGCACCTATAACCAGAACTTTTTTGGCACCATCAATTGTTCCTTTTGATTTAACGTATTCGATTTGATTTTTAACGTTCTGTTCACAGCCTTTAGGGTGAGCTGTCAAACAAATAAATCCTCGCATTCTTGGTTCTATAATCATAATGTATAATAATTTTGATGTTTGAAAATTTAGTTTCTAAACTTTAAAAGCAAATATAAATCAATTTTTTAATTTAAAAGTTCTTTGGCTTGATTTAATGCCGATTCAGAAATGTTGGCACCTGATAGCATTTGTGCAATTTCGGTAATTCTTTCTTCTTGAGAAAGTAGCTTTAATTCAGATTGTGTTTGATTATTCTTTACAATTTTATATACTTTGAAATGTTCATTTCCTTTTCCAGCAATCTGAGGCAAATGAGTTATGGTTAAAACCTGCATTGTGGAACTCATTTTTTTCATGATTTCGCCCATTTTATGTGCTATTTCTCCCGAAACTCCTGTGTCAATTTCGTCAAAAATAATTGTTGGAAGTTTTGAATATTCAGACAAAATAGATTTTACAGCGAGCATAATTCTCGACATTTCTCCGCCTGAAGCTACTTTTTTTAACAAACCAAAATCGGAACCTTTGTTTGCAGAAAATAAAAACTGAATTTCATCTTTACCATTTATAAAATAATCTTCTTTTGCATGCAGTTGTATATCGAATCGAGCATTTGGCATTCCTAATTGTTCTAGAATGAATGTTAGTTTATTGGTTAATATTGGAATTGCTTCGGCTCTTTTTATATGGATATTTTTTGCTATTGTATCTAATTGGTTTTCTTTTTCAGAAATTGTGTTGATAATTGCTTTTATTTCAGATTCTAATGTTGCTACAGATACAACTTTATTGTCTAATTGGTTTTGAATCGTAATTAATTCTTCGACGGTACTTACTTGATGTTTTTTTTGAAGTGTATAAATTAGTTGTAGTTTTTGATTAACTTGTTCAAGTTCTTCGGGATTCCCATAGATGGATTCTGAAAGATTTTCGAGTTCTTTTTGAATGTCATCAAATTCTATTACAACACTTGTAATTCTTTCATGAAGTTCATTATATTCAGTAGAAAACCCAACAATTTTTTGGAGTAAAGCTTTAATTTCTTTCAAATTTTGAATTGCTCCAAAAGGTTCTTCATTGGCAAGTAATATTGATTTTGAGATATTTTCTTTTATGAATTCAACATTATTCAGCTTTTCAAACTGGGTTTCGAGTTCAATTTGCTCACCGGATTTTAAGTTAGCAGCAAGTAATTCTTCTAACAAAAACGTATTATAATCTTGTTCTTTGGTGACAGAATGCAATAATTCTGTTTTTGTATTCAGATCCGATTTATGTTTTTTGTATTCTTTTAGAATCAGATTATATTCAGAAATCAAATCATTGTTAGCTGCAACCGAATCGACAATTTGAAATTGCACAGTATCATCTGAAAGTTCTTGTGTTTGATGTTGGGAGTGAATATCTATTAGAAATTGACTCAAATCTTGTAGTTCTTGAAGATTTACAGGAGTGTCATTTATAAAAGCTCTTGATTTTCCCGAAGGTAAAATTTCTCTTCTGATAATGGTTTCTTCTTCATAATCTAAATCATTTGATTCAAAAAAAGCTTTCAAATTATAATTTTTGATTAGAAAATGAGCTTCAATGATACACTTCTCTTCTTTGTTTTTCAATGAAGTTAAGTCGGCTCTTTTTCCAAGAACCAACCCTAATGCACCTAGTAGTATAGATTTACCAGCGCCAGTTTCTCCTGTGATTGTTGAAAAACCACTTGAGAAAGCAATTGACAATTTTTCAATTAAGGCAAAGTTTTCTATAGAAAGTGAAGTTATCATCTAGATAATGTAAAACTTAGAATTTAATAGAAGACCATTTGCTTGAATTAAGTGGAGAAATTTTATTCAAATTATCTACCAAGTCAGTAATTGTAATACTTGGGCCTCCAGAAAAGATGGAAACAATTTCATCTGTTTTGGCATCAAAGAAAGTTCTTGTGATAAAGGCATTTGGGCGCACATTATAAATTTCTTTCATTGTTGCTATTGCTATTTTAATTTTTTCCTTTGATGCTTTTATATCTTTGGTCATGGTATCCAAGCCGTCTAAATGATATTGATACATAGCCAATCTATATGGAGCATAAGTACTTGATAGCATATCATTTATTAATGTATAGCGATTGTTGTTTCCTTTTGTTTGTGTCCAACCCGCATAACCGCTACTTTGAGCGACATTTGCAATTTCTCTAGCAGTTTCAATATATTCTGTGCCACCATTTAACGCAAATGTATCTGCGTCAATCCCTATTATAAGAGTGCTGTAAAAGGCAATAACTGAAACTAGATTAGAGTCAAATGTGTTTGGATTATAATTTAGATTTTGGAATTCAGTATAATTAAAAGTGAATTCTTTGTCATTAAAATTGAAAATAGGGGATGCGTATGTCGAATTATAAATTGGTCGTGATGCTTGAACCTGAATGGTCGCTGTGAATAAATCATTCTCTTGAGCAGAAACACTTATAAACATTGAGCAATTTATTTTCTCGTTTGGAGATAATTCTTTTCCTGTCCAACTCGTTTTATTGACAAAATCGGTCAATGACCGCTGAAGCGTTTGAAAAACTTGCTTATTAGTTGTAGTAATTTTATCCGAATTTACTGTAACTATACAATTTAATTCCTGTCCACTAACAAAGCCTGTTAGGAGTAGGAAAATGTATATAATCTTATTTTTCATAAATATTGAATTTTTTTTAAAAAGCATATGTATCACTTGTTTTTGAAAACAGTTAGAATACTATCCTTTTGTAGCGATTTCATAATGCATTATAATTTTATTGACAATGTCTTTAGCTACATCTTCTTTAGATTTTAAGGGCATTGGCTCTATAATTAATTCTTTTGAAATGAATGTAACTTTATTTGTTGGTTTTCCAAATCCCGCACCTTCATCTTGAAGGGAATTTAGAACTATCAAATCTAAGTTTTTTTTCTGAATTTTGACTATAGCATTCTCAATTTCATTTTCAGTTTCCAAAGCAAATCCAATTAAATATTGGTTTTTCTTTATTTGTCCCAATGAGGCTAAGATGTCTTTTGTTTTTTCTAATTCAATTGTTAACGCAGATTCACTCTTTTTTATTTTATGTGTTGCTACATTTTTTGGTTTGTAATCGGCTACAGCAGCTGCACAAATGGCAACATCAGTAGTGTTGTAATGTGCATGACAAGCTTCGAACATTTCTTGCGATGAAGTAACTCTAATAACTTTAACAGAAGAATTTTTAATGGATAAATGTGTTGGTCCAGAAATAAGAATAACCTCTGCACCATTATTAGCCGCAGTGTCTGCTATATCAAATCCCATTTTTCCTGTAGAATGATTTCCAATAAAGCGAACAGGATCGATAGCCTCATATGTTGGCCCAGCGGTGACTATTATTTTTTTCCCTTTAAGAGGTAATTTGCTTTCAATGTCTTTTTCAATAAAGGTCACTATATTTTCGGGTTCAGCCATACGACCTTCACCAGAAAGACCACTTGCCAATTCCCCTTTTTCGGCAGGAATCATTATGTTACCATATTGTTCCAATGCTTGAAAGCTTGACAATGTTGACGGATGTTTATACATGTCTAGATCCATTGCAGGGGCAAAATAGACAGGGCATTTGGCTGATAAATAAGTAGCAATTACTAAATTATCACAATTGCCATTAACCATCTTTGATAATGTATTGGCTGTTGCAGGAGCAATAATCATAAAGTCTGCCCAAAGTGCTAATTCTACATGGTTATTCCACTGAGCATTTTCATCTTTTTCGTCATAAAAACGGGAATGAACAGGGTTTTTGGATAGAGTAGAAAGGGTAAGTGGTGTTATAAAATCCTTAGAAGCAGGTGTCATGATCACTTGGACATGTGCACCTGCTTTTATGAATAAACGAACTAGTGTAGCTGTTTTATATGCGGCAATTCCACCAGAAATTCCTAGCACTATTTTTTTACCGCTTAAAACTGACATGTTCTTATTTGTTTGAATCTCTGTGATAGATTTTTCCATCTAACCATTCTTGAACAGCTAGAGCATGAGGTTTTGGAAGTTTTTCGTAAAATTTAGAAACTTCAATTTGTTCTTTATTTTCAAAAACTTCTTCTAAACTATCATTATAAGTAGCAAATTCTTCTAATTTCTCTGTTAATTCTTTTTTAATTTCAGAGTTAATTTGATTTGCTCTTTTAGCCATAATTGTGATTGCTTCATACACATTACCAGTAGGCTCCTCAATCATTGTTTTGTTATAAGTGACTGTGTTTACTGGAGCATTCGTCTTTTTTAAATCCATGACTTTAATTTATTTTTGAAATTGTTGTAAATTCTTTTCTATATCCGACAACATGTTATCTGCGCTTGTTTTTCGTGAAGTGTTTGCATTAAATTTAATTAAATTTGAGTATGCTAACTTCGCATTTTCAAGTCGTTCTTGCATTTTTGACTGAATACTGTTCATTGCTAAATTGTAAGCAGAATCTAACTTATAGTATAATGCTTCTTCTTTGTATGATGTTCCGGGAAAATCGGCTATAAAATTATCAAGTGCGATTATAGCTGACTTATAATCTGAAATGGTATTATATTGTTTTGCATTTTCAAAAACTTTTTTCTCAATCTTATCTGTTAAAGTCTTTAATATTGCATTTGCTTCTTCTAAATATGTAGAGTTTGGATAGGTATCAATAAAAGTTTGAAGTTTTTCAATTGCTTTACTAGTGTCTACTTGATCAATACTGTAGACAGGCGATAACATTGAATAACTTTTGGCTCCTAAAAAAGCAGCTTCTTCAAGTTTTTCGCTTTTTGGATAGCTCGAAACGAAACTTTCAAATTGATAGCCTGACAAATAGTACTGCTCTGTTTGATAATATGATTGGGCATACATATAAAACATTTTTTCGGCTTGAGGTTTTCCTCTATAGGCAGGTGCAATTTGTTCAAAAAGTCTAATAGCTTTGGAATATTTGCCTTTTTCATATTGTTTAGTTGCCATATCAAATTTTGCACTGACATCTTCGTTTTTCAATGCTTTTTGATATTCGCTACACGAGCTAAATACAACTAAAAGAATCAATATTGATAAAATTTTCTTCATTATTTTGTTTAGATTTCTTTATTTTAGGCACTTACAGCTATTTCAAAATCAACTGCAAATTTAGACATTAATTTTTCTACTTCAAAATATATTTTTGAAGCACCTTTTTTTAATTCAACTTTATTTTTATTTTCCTATATTATTAACAAATGTAGCAAGGCGGTTCGCTAAATCCTCATTCACATTTACCAATGGTAATCTAACTGTATTTTCTGACAGACCCAACAAGTGAAATATTTCTTTAATTCCTGCTGGATTTCCTTGCTCAAAAATCATGTCAATACTTTCTGCTAAGAGGTAATGCAATTGATAGGCCTCCTCTGTTTTTCGCTGTAAACCAAGTCTAACCATATTTGAAAATTGTTTTGGAAATCCTTCTCCTATAACAGAAATAACACCACTTCCTCCAGCTAAAACCATTGGCAAAGTAATCATATCATCACCAGAAATTACATGAAAATTTTTTGGTTTATTCTGTATCAATTTCATTGCTTGTACAATATCACCAGCAGCTTCTTTGATTGCAACAATATTTTTGAAATCATTTGCTAATCTTAAAACAGTTGATGGTAGCATATTACTAGCTGTTCTCCCAGGAACATTGTATAGAATCACAGGAATCGGTGAAGCCTCAGCAATCATTTTAAAATGTTGGTAAATACCTTCTTGAGTTGGCTTATTATAATATGGTGAAACGGAGAGAATAGCAACAAAATCGGATAAGTCTCTTGTTTTTAATTCTTCAACTACTTTTGCTGTGTTATTTCCTCCAACTCCAAGAACAAGTGGTAGTCTTTTGTTATTGGCAGCTACAATAGTTTTAATAACTAACTCTTTTTCATCTTGACTTAAAGTTGCCGATTCTGCGGTTGTTCCGAGCACAACAAGATAATCAATTCCATTATCAATTTGAAAATTTACGATGCGTTGCAATGCTTCAACATCAACAGAAAAATCTTTTTTGAACGGTGTAACAAGTGCAACACCTGTTCCTACTAATGATTGCATATTATATTTTGTTAAGTATTTTTAAATATTTAAATAACTCCTCAATAAAAATTTTGTAATTATCGGTTGTTGTATTTATCATAAAATGATTTATTCGCTTATCGATAGATGAGAATCCTACTTTGAAATTTGCTTTAGAAAGATTTGAAACTTGTAATAAGGCAGCTTTTTCAATGTCATAATAATTGATAAGTAAATCGAATTTTTTCAAAATAAACTCGTTTACATCAGGATTTTTAAAATTTGCAGACATTGTAAAATCGTTTGAACTAAAGGTTGGATGTTCAAAAGGCTGGTTTTTCTTAATAACAGTATTGAATATCAGAACACTAATCTTTTCTAATGCAATCCCTTTTTTTATTAATTCATTGATAAGAGCGACTTTTTTTTCAAAATGAGTTTCATCAAAAATAATCCCAACCGTTTTGATGGGATTTGGGTTAAAGTTAGGTATAGCATTTGATAACCTTTTTTTAACTTTATTTTTTACGATAAAATCCTTTATTTGATTTAGAAACATTGTATTTTTGCTTGAGGTACAAATTTAATTAAATAAGTCTCATTTCAGATGGTAAATCTAAAAAACTATAATGTAGTAGTAAAGAAATTTGTTTTATTCTTAACATTTTTATTTCTATTCTCATGTCAGCAACAAAAAGAATATGTAACCAAAATTGAAGGAAAGAAGATTCCAATTACTGATAAATCAAGTCAATCTGTTCCAATTGAATCTTATATAAAGCCGTTTAGGGATAACATTGAAAAAGATTTAAGTGCTGTTTTGGCATATGCACCAGTAACTTTGGATAAATCAGGTGAATGGCAATCGACTTTTGGAAACTTATTTGCTGATGTTGCTAAAGAAAAAGGAAATCTTGTTTTTCATAAAAGAGAAAATAAGTCTATAGACTTTGTTTTATTAAATAATGGCGGCATTCGTTCTATTTTGCCAAAAGGAAATGTAACAACCAGAACAGCATATGAAATTATGCCTTTTGAAAACTCTTTAGTTGTTGTAGCCTTGAAGGGTGAACAAGTACAAGAAATGGTTGATTATTTTATAAATGAGAGAAAACCACATCCAATATCGGGTATAACTTTTACAATTACCCCTGATAAAAAAGCAAAGAACATTCTTATTAATAATCAACCACTTTCAAAAGAAGTAATGTACTTTGTAGCAACCAATGATTATCTTGCTAATGGTGGTGATAATATGGCCTTTTTCAAAAAAGGGGTTGCCCGTTATGATTTAGATTATAAGCTTAGAAACGTATTAATCGATTATTTTAAAGAAGTTGATACAATTCCAGTTGTAAATGATATTAGAATTACAAAAGAATAAATCCAGAGCTATGAAAAGAAGAGAATTTATAGAAAAAACAGCTGCTAGTGCAACTTTATTAGGTTTAGGTTTATCTATTAGTAGTTTTAAATCTAACGAAATAAAGCATTTGACAATACTACATACTAATGATGTCCATAGCTATATTGATCCATTTCCTCCAGATCATCCCAAAAACCCAAATATGGGTGGTGTTTCTAGAAGAGCGGCCATAATTGAGAGTATTCGAAAAGAAAATGATAATACATTGTTATTGGATGCAGGAGATATTTTTCAAGGAACTCCTTATTTTAATTATTACGGAGGAGAATTAGAGTTTAAGCTAATGAGCATGATGAAATATGATTTGGCAACGATGGGAAACCATGATTTTGATAACGGAATAGATGGTTTTTATTCGCAATTACATAATGCTAATTTTGGTTTTGTTTCGGCTAATTATGATTTTAAAAATACTGTTCTTGATGGAATCGTAAAACCATATAAAATTTTCAACAAAAACGGAATAAAAGTTGGTGTTTTTGGGTTAGGAGTAGAACTTGATGGATTAGTAGATAAGAAAAATTATAAAGAGACGGTTTACCATGATCCTATTGAAGTTACCAAAGATATTGTTTCGATTTTAAGAAAAAAAGAAAAATGCGATTTGGTAATATGTCTATCGCATTTGGGATACCACTACAAAAATGAACCAGATAAAATTTCCGATTTGAAATTGGCTGCATCAACAAAAGATATTGACTTGATAATTGGTGGTCATACACACACATTTTTAGACAAACCAACAATTGTAAAAAATCTTGACAACCAAGATGTAGTAGTAAATCAAGTTGGTTGTTACGGAATAAATTTAGGTAGAATCGATTTTTATTTTGATACTGATAAATCAAAAATCGCTTCAGGAAAATCGATTATTGTTTAAAATACAAATTGATTAATGATAAGCATCGAAATTTTCGATGCTTTTTTTATAACAAATTGTTAAAATGAATAACTTTGCATTCTTTTTTAATAAAATAATATGAGCTCACACAGCCACCAAAACATTCACAGCAAACTTTCTACTGCTGGATTATTAGTAACTTTAGGAATTATTTTTGGAGATATAGGAACTTCTCCTTTATATGTAATGAAAGCCATTTTAGGTGATTACGCCATTACAAGTGATGTTGTTTTAGGTGGAATTTCCTGTATTTTTTGGACATTAACTTTACAAACAACGCTGAAATATGTGATTATAACATTAAGTGCCGATAATCATGGTGAAGGCGGGATTTTTGCACTTTTTGCTTTAGTAAAAAAGACCAAAATAAAGTGGTTGATAGTACCAGCTATAATAGGAGGAAGTACGTTACTTGCCGACGGAATCATAACGCCTCCAATTTCTGTTTCATCTGCAGTTGAAGGTTTGAAAATTTTTAAACCCGAACTTAATACTATCCCAATTGTAATCGTTATTTTGATAATCCTATTTATTATTCAACAGTATGGTACCAAGTTAGTAGGGAAGTTTTTTGCACCAATGATGTTGGTATGGTTTGCCATGTTAGGTGTTTTAGGAAGCATTCAGGTTTTTTCAAATTTTCATGTGTTAAATGCTGTAAACCCATATTATGCTTATAAATTATTGTCGGTACATCCCGAAGGATTCTTCGTGTTAGGAGCCGTTTTTCTATGTACAACAGGAGCAGAAGCCTTATACTCTGATATGGGGCATTGTGGTAGAAAAAATATTCGAGTAAGTTGGATTTTTGTGAAAGCGATGCTGCTTTTGAACTATTTTGGGCAAGGAGCATATCTTATTAATCATGAAGGAAAGACATTACAAGAACTTGGTGGACAAAATGGAAATCCATTTTATTTAATTATGGAGCCTTGGTTTCAACCAATTGGAGTTGTAATTGCAACAATGGCTGCGGTTATTGCTTCGCAAGCCTTGATAAGCGGTTCATTTACTCTTATAAATGAAGCAATGCGATTGAACTTTTGGCCAAAAGCAAAAATCAAGTACCCAACCGAAGAAAAAGGGCAGTTGTATATTCCATCTATCAACTGGTTACTATTGGTTGGTTGTATAGGCATTGTTTTATATTTTAAGGAATCAAGCAACATGGAACATGCTTATGGTTTAGCAATCGTTCTTACAATGATTATGACCACAATCTTGCTTAATTTCTATTTGATAATGAAACGTGTAAAAATGTATTACATTGTACCATTGATAACACTTTATTTAGTAATAGAGTTTAGTTTTTTATATGCAAATGTTACAAAATTCTTGCATGGAGGTTTTGTGACTTTAATTATTGCAATTCTACTTATCTCTATAATGGCTACATGGTTTTTGGCTAAACAAATTAGCAAAACTTACACCAAAATTGTCAAGATTGATACCTATAAAAAAGTTTTAGCCGAATTGAGTGTTGATTTATCAATCCCAAAATATGCTACCCATTTAGTTTACATGACAAACTCGATGAGAAGTGACGAAATAGAGGAAAAAGTAATGTATTCTATTTTGCAAAAGAGACCCAAAAGAGCCGATTTATATTGGTTTGTACATGTAAATGTTCTAAGCGAACCTTACCGTAAAGAATATAAGGTAACCGAAATTGTTCCTGATGATATTTATAGAATTGATTTTTATTTAGGATTTAGAGAGCCTACTAAAATTAATTTAATGTTTAAACAAGTTTTAAAAGAAATGGTTCAACGTGGCGAAGTAGATATTACTAGTCGATACGAATCATTGAATAAAAACAATATTATAGGTGATTTTAAATTTGTTCTTTCTGAGAAGTTTTTATCAAATGATAGCGATTTAACTTTCTTTGAGAATATTGTGATGAATGCATACTTCTTCCTCAAAAAATTTAGTTTATCTGAAGAAAAAGGTTTTGGGTTAGATAGTAGTTCAGTTAAAATTGAGCAATTTCCACTTATCCTTCATGCTCCTGAAAAGATTGATATGAAAAGAATAGAATAAAAAAATTACCAAATACAACCAATATTCAATTAAGTATTCTTTAGATGTCAAGATGGTTTAGAGAATACTTTTTTTGTTTATGGAAAAGATATACCTTTACAGGCTGATTAAATAACAATGAGATTACACCGAAATTTAGTTTACACTACTATTGACGCATTGAATGCCATTTTCAATGAAGGAGAATATGCCGATAAAGTAGTCGCCAGATCCTTGAAAAAAGACAAACGTTGGGGAAGTTCCGATAGAAAATTTGTAGCAGAAACCATCTATGAAATTGTTCGTTGGAAACGTTTGTATGCCGAAATTGCAGCGGTTAAAGAACCCTATGATAGAGACGATTTATGGAGAATGTTTGCTACTTGGGCGGTCTTGCGAGGTTATCCAATCCCCGATTGGAGACAATTAGAAGGAACACCTGAACGAAAAATAAAAGGAAGATTTGATGAACTATCAAAGATTAGAACTTTTCGAGAATCTATTCCCGATTGGATGGATGAATTGGGTGTAAAAGAGTTAGGCGAAGAACTCTGGACAAAAGAATTGGCAGCTCAGAACAAACAAGCACAAGTTATTTTAAGAGTAAATACTTTGAAAACCACTAAGGAAAAGCTTCGTGCTATCTTAATGGACATAAATATTGAAACGGAATTTCTAAAAGACCAACCAGATGCATTAGTGTTGAAAGAAAGAGCAAATGTGTTTCTTACCGATGCTTTTAAAGAAGGT
Source organism: uncultured Flavobacterium sp. (assembly GCA_964558625.1). Lineage (GTDB taxonomy): Bacteria > Bacteroidota > Bacteroidia > Flavobacteriales > Flavobacteriaceae > Flavobacterium. The sequence continues at coordinate 17,803 of CAZLEU010000015.1, read as the reverse complement.
TTTTTTGAAGTGCAAGATGCATCTTCTCAGTTAGTGGCTCGTTTTCTTGATGTACAGCCAGGCATGAGGGTAGTTGATACTTGTGCAGGTGCTGGCGGAAAAACGCTTCATATGGCTTCGTTAATGGAAAACAAAGGGCAATTAATTGCAATGGATTTGTATGAAAGCAAGCTAAAACAATTAAAGTTAAGAGCCAAAAGAAACGGAGCTTTTAATATCGAATACAGAATAATTGATACCACTAAGGTTATCAAAAAGCTTTATGATAAAGCAGATAGAGTCTTAATAGATGCACCATGCAGCGGATTAGGCGTTTTGAAAAGAAATCCAGATAGCAAATGGAAATTACAACCAGAATTTATCGACAATATTAGAAAAGTACAAGCAGAAGTTTTAGAAAGTTATTCTCGAATTGTAAAGCCAGGCGGAAAATTAGTTTATGCAACATGCTCTATTTTACCTTCTGAAAATCAGGAACAAATTAAGAAATTCTTAAACACCGATAACGGAAAAAACTTTACCTTTGTTAAAGATTCTAAAATATTAGCATCAGAATCAGGTTTCGATGGATTCTATATGGCATTACTAGAGAGAAAACTATAATCATTTTATGAGAAAAAGTTACATATTATTCCTTTTTTTGAGTGTTACAATTGGTTTAGCCCAAACACCCTATTATCCTGCAACGTATTATAACACAGCTACAGGAACTGGATATACACTAAAAACACAATTATATAATATAATAAAATCAACAATTTCCAGTGGTGGTTATGATGGTCTTTACACGACATATGAAACTTCTGATATTGATAATTTTTATGAAAATGATGGAACTGTCTTGGATATGTATTCTGAAAAACCATCTGCAACTGACCCCTACAATTTTTCTCCAACCAATACAGGAGATAGATGCGGGAATTATTCGGGAGAAGGAGATTGCTATAATAGAGAACACATCATTCCTCAGTCTATTTTCAATTCGAGTTCGCCAATGGTCTCTGATGCTCATTTTATTACACCTACTGATGGGAAAGTTAATGGATGGAGAAGTAATTATCCTCATGGAAAAGTTGGAGTTGCTTCACTAACAACTCTAAATGGTTCAAAATTAGGAACAGCTTCTAACTCAGATTACGCAGCTGGTTACTCTGGGACAGTTTTTGAACCTATAGACGAATTTAAAGGAGATATAGCTAGAATGTACTTTTATTTTGCAACTCGATATGAAAACGTTATAACAACATGGGGAAATGCATATCCTATGTTTCAGAGCGGTTCTTCAACACAAGTTTTTACACCAACATTTAAAAATATTTTGTTGACCTGGCATAATCAAGACCCTGTGAGTGCTAGAGAAATTGCAAGAAATAATGCTATTAGTGCTAGACAACATAATAGAAATCCTTTTATTGATCATCCAGAATGGGTATCTGCCATTTGGGGTTCTACTTTGCAAACTGAAACTTTTGAGTTGTTATCTAAGATAAAAGTCTATCCTAATCCAGCTGTTGATAATAGAATTACAATTGAGTCTGAAACAATTTTAGACGAAATTACCCTTATAAATCTTAACGGTCAATTAATACAACAAATTACAGATTTTGAAACAAATAGTAACAGCTACTTATTAGAAAATTTACCAAAAGGATTTTATTTCTTGAGAATATCATCAAACAATGAATCAATAACCAAAAAAATAATTGTTAATTAGAATAATATTGATGAAAAAAATAGCTATACTTTTTTTACTTTCAATAGTGTCATATGCTCAAATTCCTACCGGATATTATAATTCGGCTGTTGGGACTGGTTACACATTAAAAACACAATTGCACAACATTATAAAAAATTATAATCCACAATCTTATAATTCTTTATGGAGTTTATATTCACATAGCTCATACCGAGATAATTATTATGAAAATGATGGTACGCTTTTGGATATTTATTCGGAAAAAATGGATGCAACGGATTTGTATAATTATACATCGACATCGCAAGAATGCGGTTCAACTACCACTACATATGAAGGTCTTTGTTACAATAGAGAACATTTAATTCCTGAAAGTTTTTTTGAAGCATATTTCATTAGTATTGGTGTTGACACCTCTATCAATACTAACTCTTATTATACAAAAAATGATGCGCATTTTATTCCACCAACAGATATAAGAGTGAATGCTTGGAGAGGAAATTTACCCTTTGGTAGACTTTATGCAACAAACTTAAATCCTTGTAGTGGAGGAGACGGACCATCATATTCGCCAACCAATTTACCATGTTATACTTCTAATGTTTCTAAAATTGGCTTTAACAATAATAGTGGTTATTCTGCAGGCTATACTGGGAATGTTTTTGAACCCATTGATGAGTTTAAAGGCGATATTGCAAGAGCTGTTTTATATTTTGTAACTCGATATGAAGATGTTCTTCCCTTGATGTACTCTACCTGTTCTAATACCACTGCTAAAGCTATGTTTGATGGTAGTGCAAATCAGGGATTGAAAACAACATTTTTAAATATAATGAAAACATGGCATCAAAACGACCCTGTTAGTGCAAGAGAGATTGCGATAAATAACAGAATTTATTTGCATCAAAACAATAGAAACCCTTTTGTTGACCATCCAGAATGGGTAAATACTATTTGGGGTTCTACTTTGCAAACAGAAACTTTTGAGTTGTTATCTGATGTAAAAGTTTATCCTAATCCAGCTATTGATAATAAGATTACTATAGAATCCGAAATTGTTCTAGACAGAATTGATCTGATAAATGTAAATGGGCAATTGGTGAAACAAATTAAAAATCTTAACTCAACTAATAATAGGTATTTAATCGATGACATGCCTAAAGGATTTTATCTTCTAAAGATGTTTTCTAATAACGAGTCAATCACAAAAAAAATTACAATAAACTAAAGTTATGAAAAAAATAATAACACTTTTATTAATTTCGATAAGCTCATTTGCGCAAAATGGTGCTCCAGCAACACCTTATTACAATGGCTTTAATTGGAATCAAACTGGGACAGCTTTAAAAAATGCTCTTGCAACAAAAATAACAAGTACGCATACAAATCAATTGTCTTATTCTGAAGTTTGGAATGCTCTCAAAATTGTTGATATTGATCCTGCAAATTCTGCAAATGTTCTATTAGTTTATGGATATGAAAACGGAACGGATGGCGATGTAACTAACGATAGGTCAAGAAGTAAAAATAGTAATGGTGGAGCAGTTGGTGATTGGAATAGAGAGCATATGTTTGCTCAATCTCTTGGAAATCCAGATTTAGGACAATCAGGACCTGGAGCAGATGCTCAAATGTTACGCGCATGTGATGTTCAAAGAAATGGAGAAAGAGCCAACAAATTATATGCTGCAGGTAGCGGGAATTCGGGAAGTGTTGGTGTAAATTGGTATCCAGGTGATGAATGGAAAGGCGATGCGGCGAGAATTATCATGTATATGTATTTGCGATACGGAAACCAATGTTTGCCCACTTTTGTTTCTACTGGTTCTACTGTTGCTTCGGATTCTAATATGACAAATTTATTATTACAATGGAATGCCGAAGACCCAGTTTCTCAATATGAGGATAATAGAAATACCTATTTAGGGAATGCTTCTAATACATATGGACAGGGAAATAGAAACCCATTTATTGATAATCCATACTTAGCAACACTAATTTGGGGAGGGCCGATAGCACAAAATAGATGGCCTACAATTTACCTGTCAAATGATCAATTTGATTGGAGTTCAGATGTTTCAGTTTATCCAAATCCAACAAATGATAATAAAATTTCGATCGAGACTAAGTCGGGTATTGACAAAATTGAACTAATTTCAATTAACGGACAATTGATTCAAAAAATTGAAAAACCAGTTATGATTAACAATGTATATTCGATTGAAAATTTACCAAAGGGGTTTTATTTCATAAAATTATCTTCTATCAATGATTCAATTATAAAGAAAATTATAGTAAATTAATTCTTCGAATTATTCCTGAACTATAAAAAAAACGCTTCAACAATTGTTGAAGCGTTTTTTTTATTCTTAAAAATTATTTTTATGCAATTCTTTTATTTCTTCTGTATGTATAAACAGCAAATAGCAATCCAGCTATTCCTAAATAAACTAATTTTGCATTTACAGGAACAGGTGGATTATCACCACCTTCCAAAGTACCATCTACAGTATCGTCACCTGGTTGTGCAAATGCAACGAAATCAACCAATGTAAAAAAAACAAGGATGTATAGTTTGAATAAATTATTTTTCATTTTTATTATTTTTCTTTTGTTTATTTGGGTGTAAATGTAATAATCATTTTTTAATCTTCGAAATTTTTTTGCCATTTAATTTAAAACTAACGATTTAATGACAAAAATATAATGATTTCTTACAAAAAACATGCCAGCCTTAATCAAATTCGGAAGTAAAAAATAATTTTACTGTTGGAAATTTACTTTGCGTCATTTGAATTGTAAAATCAGAATCGGCTAAAAATACTAATTGGTTGTATTTGTCTTTTGCCAAAAATTTTTGTTTTATCCTCAAAAATTCTTTAAACTCTTCATTCTTTGAATCATCAGGTTTTACCCAGCAGGCTTTATGTACTGGGAAATTTTCATAAGTACATTTTGCGCCATATTCATGTTCTAATCGATATTGGATTACCTCGTACTGTAGTGCTCCAACCGTACCAATAACTTTTCTATTGTTCATTTCTAGAGTAAAAAGCTGTGCAACACCTTCATCCATTAGTTGGTCAACTCCTTTTTCTAACTGTTTTGCTTTTAGAGGATCGGCATTGTTAATATATCTAAAATGTTCAGGAGAAAAGCTAGGTATTCCTTTAAAACTCATGACTTCACCTTCGGTTAAGGTATCACCGATTTTAAAGTTTCCAGTATCGTGCAATCCTACAATGTCACCTGGATAAGAAATATCTACGATTTCTTTTTTTTCTGCAAAAAAAGCATTTGGACTTGAGAACTTTAAATTTTTATTTTGACGTACATGCAAATAGGGTTTGTTTCTTTCAAAAGTTCCCGATACAATTTTCACAAAAGCCAATCGGTCTCGATGTTTTGGATCCATGTTTGCATGAATTTTAAAAACAAAGCCCGACATCTTTTCTTCTTCGGGATTTACTATTCTAGTCTCAGATTCTTTAGGTCGTGGTGACGGAGCTATTTCTACAAAACAATCTAGTAATTCTCGAACTCCAAAATTATTTAAAGCAGAACCAAAAAAAACAGGTTGAATTGCCCCTTTTAAATATGCGTCTCTATCAAACTTTGGATAAATTTCGTCAATCATTTCTAGTTCATCACGAAGTTTTTCTGCAGGTTTTTGACCTATAATTTTTTCTAAATCTGGATTTTGAACATCGGAAAATGCAATTGTCTCTTCGATGTTTTTTCTACTATCGCCACTAAATAAGTTAATGTTTTGTTCCCAAAGATTGTAAATTCCTTGAAAATCATACCCCATACCAATTGGAAAACTTAACGGAGTTACGTGTAACCCAAGTTTTTGTTCTACTTCATCCATCAAATCAAAGGCATCTTTTCCTTCACGATCTAATTTATTGATAAAGACAATCATCGGGATATTACGCATTCTACAAACGGCAACCAATTTTTCTGTTTGTTCCTCGACACCTTTTGCAACATCAATTACAACAATAACACTGTCCACAGCAGTTAATGTTCTAAAAGTATCTTCTGCAAAATCCTTGTGACCAGGTGTATCTAGTATGTTTATTTTTTTGTCTTTATAATTAAATGCCAATACCGATGTAGAAACCGAAATCCCTCTTTGACGTTCAATTTCCATAAAATCGGAAGTAGCTCCCTTTTTTATTTTATTACTTTTTACTGCACCCGCTTCTTGGATTGCACCCCCAAAGAGTAACAGTTTCTCTGTTAATGTCGTTTTTCCTGCATCGGGATGCGATATAATTCCAAAGGTTCTTCTTCTTTCTATTTCTTTTAAAAAACTCATATTTCTATCAAAATGGATTGCAAAAGTAGTATTTATTCAACAAATAATACTCTATTTTTTTAAACCAATATTTCCGTTCTCTTCTTCTTCTCAATTAACTACCAAAGAGCAAACTTCTTTTTGTTAATAAATTTTTGTTAATAGTAACTGCTATTGTTGTTTAATGCGTTTGAATTGTTATTTTTGTTGGCTTTTAATTAGCAAAAATTATTGTTTAATACAAGATATAATTTTAATATAAATGAAAATGAAGCAGTTGTTTTTAGGAGTTTTACTTTCCTTAAATTTAATTAGTTACGCACAAAAAAACACCAAAGAAGTTTTGTTTACTGTAGATAATACACCATATTATACTGATGAATTTTCAAGAGTCTACAATAAAAATTTAGATTTGGTTAAGGATGAATCTCAAAAAGATTTGAATCAATATCTAGAATTATTTGTCGGTTATAAATTAAAAATTAACAAGGCAAACAAATTAGGTTTACAAAATGGTGAAAATTATAAAAACGAATTAAAAACCTACAGAACCCAACTGTCAAAAAATTATTTATCAGATTCTAAAGTTACCAAAGAGTTGGTTGAAGAAGGATATAACCGCTATCTAAAAGAAGTAAAAGCATCACACATACTGATAAGTGTTGAAGAAAACGCTTCACCCGAAGATACTTTGGCAGCATATAATAAAATTAAAGATATTCGTGAAAGAGTTGAAAAAGGTGAGGATTTTGGCTCACTTGCACAACAATTTTCTCAAGACCCATCTGCTAAAGAAAACAAAGGAAACCTTGGTTATTTTTCGGCTTTTAGAATGATTTATCCATTTGAGTCTGCCGCATATAAAACACCTATTGGTAAAGTATCTAATCCAGTAAGAACCCGATTTGGATACCATATTATTAAAGTCGATGATGTTCGTGATAATCGTGGCGAAGTTTTAGTAGCACATATTATGGTATTGAACCCAGAAAAACCAGAGGATGCACCTACAGCTAAAACAAAGATTGATGATATTTATAAAAAATTAAATCAAGGGGAAAGTTTTGAGAGTTTGGCAAAACAATTTTCAGAGGACAAATCTTCTTCTTCAAAAGGAGGAGAATTAAATCGTTTTGGTTCTGGACAGTTGAGCTCTGAAGAATTTGAAAATGTAGCTTTTGGTTTAAAAACAAAAGGGCAAATATCAGAACCTTTTCAAAGCAAATTTGGATGGCACATTGTAAAATTGCTTGAAAAATTTCCGTTGAAAACGTTGGAGGAAATGAAAACAGAATTAGAAAACAAAGTAAGTAAAGATGATCGTTCACGATTAATATCTAATTCATTAACCGAGAAATTAAGAAAGAAATATCCAATAAAATTGGATAAAAAAGTTTATTCAAAAGTTGCATCTGCTGTAACAGATAGTGTATATGTAAACAAATGGGATTTGCCAAATGACTTACAATCTTATAATGGTAAGCTTTTTTCAATAAAAGAAAAAAATGTGAATGGTTCTGATTTCTTGAATTATGTTAAGATTCAACAAAAATCTGCAAGTAAAATCAAACCTGTTTCGAAATGGGTTGATAATGTTTATGGAAAGTTTGTTGATGATCAATTGAATACTTTTTACAACGAGAACCTCGAAAAAGAGTTTCCAGATTTTGCCAATGTAATGGAAGAATATCGCGATGGTTTGTTGCTTTTTGACTTAATGGATAAAGAGATATGGGAAAAGTCGAAAACAGATACAGTTGGTTTAACCGCTTTTTATAATGCAAGAAAGAATAATTACATGTGGAAAAACAGATATGATGTGGTTATTATTTCTTCGACCAAAATGGATTTAATAAAAAAAGCGCAAAAACTTTTAAAAGAGAATGTGTCTGCAGATAAAATTAAAGAACAGTTTAATACTAAAGATAAGGTTGAGGTTATGTCCAATGCTGGTGTTTTTGAAGAAGGAAATGATGCCTTGCCCAAAAACATAAAGTTAGCTGAAGGAGTTTCTGAAGTTGTAAATGATGGAGAACATTATTTTGTTGTAAAAACCAATAAAGTACTACCTGCCGAACCCAAAACTTTGGAAGAGTGTAAAGGGAAAGCTATTAATGATTATCAGCAATATCTAGAGCAAAACTGGGTTAGCGAATTGAAAAAAGAGTTTACCGTGAAGATTAATCAAGATGTTTTTGAAAAAGTAAAAAAACAACTTAAAAAATAATAGTAACTCGTTTAGTTGCTTTAAAATAAATATATGAGACTCAATAAAATTCAAATTTTCTTATTTGCTTTTGTGTTATTGTTATCGGGTTTGCCAACGCTAGCACAACAAGTTGTTACTGATACTGTAAAAAAACAAACTGTCTTTTCTGGGAAAAAACAAAAAATTGATGGAATAATTGCTACAGTAGGGGATTACATTATCCTCGATTCTGATATTGATAAAAACTTTTTAGAGCTTACAAGCCAAGGGATGTCGGTAAAAGATATTTCTCGTTGTCAAATGTTAGGAAAATTACTCGAAGACCGATTATATGCTCATCAAGCGGTTCAAGACAGTATTATTGTAACTGATGCAGAAGTAAAATCGAAGCTTGAAGAACAACTGGGTTATATGGTTGAACAATTGGGTTCGATGGATAAAGTTGTGGCTTATTTCAAAAAGAATTCTGAAGAAGATTTTAGAACAGATTTGTCCGAAATTATCAAAATGAATAAACTTACTGCCGAAATGCAACGTAAAATTGTAGATGAGGTAACCATAACTCCCGAAGAGGTTAGAAATTTTTTCAAGAAGATTCCAGAAAATGAAAGACCCACTTTTGGAGCAGAAGTAGAGGTGTCACAAATTGTAATTAACCCAAAGGTTACCGATGAAGATAAACAAAAAGTGATAGACAAACTCAAACAGTTTAAGAAAGAAGTTCAAGAAGGTTCAAGTTTTGCTACCAAAGCAGTTTTGTATTCACAAGATCCTGGTTCAAGTACCAATGGGGGGTACTATAAAATGAATCGTAAAACACCTTTTGTAAAAGAATTTAAAGATGTGGCTTTTAGTTTGGCAGAAGGCGAAATCTCCGAACCTTTTGAAACAACATATGGTTTTCATATTATTATGATTGATAAAATAAAAGGTCAAGAAGTGGAGTTGCGTCATATATTGTTATCACCTAATGTAACCGACCAAGCCTTGAAAGATGCTAAGGAAAAGATTCTTCAAATCAAGAAAAAAATAGAAAACAAAGAAATCACTTTTGCAGAAGCGGCTAGAACTGAATCTGATGAGAAGGAAACGAAAACAAATGGTGGTGTTTTGATTAATCCGAAAACACAAGATACCAAGTTTGAATTGACTAAGATGGACCCAAGTTTGTATTCACAAGTTTCAAACTTGAAAATGGGTGAGATTTCCAATCCGATTATTGATGCAGATCAATCTCAAAAGAAGAAATATAAAATCGTAACGGTTACCAACAAAATAGATGAACACGTGGCAGATTATGCTAAGGACTATTTGAAAATTAAAGAATTGGCTTTGAAAGAAAAACAAATCAATGCTATCGCCAAATGGTCTGAAGAGAAGATAAAAGAAACGTATGTAAAAATAAACAGCGAATATAAAGATTGTGAATTTGCCAATAATTGGCTTAAAAAATAGTCAGTAGTAAATGGTGGTGAGTGTTAGCAGATTTTGCTATCACGGAACTTCAGACTCCTAACTTCAAACTCAAAAAAAATGTCCGACGTAACAGCAATACAAAATCTAGTTCAAAAAAGAATTGAACTTAAAAAAGAGATTTCTAAAATAATTGTAGGTCAAGATGATGTTGTTGATCAAATATTGTTAAGTATTTTTTCTGGTGGTCACGCTTTGTTAGTAGGTGTTCCTGGATTGGCAAAGACTTTAATGGTAAATACTATTTCACAAGCACTAGGATTGGATTTTAAGCGTATTCAATTTACGCCAGATTTGATGCCTTCTGATATTTTAGGAAGTGAAATTTTGGATGAAAATCGTCAATTTAAGTTTATAAAAGGGCCTATTTTTTCCAATATCATTTTGGCAGATGAGATAAACAGAACGCCACCTAAGACCCAGGCTGCTTTGCTCGAAGCTATGCAAGAAAGGGCTGTTACAATTGCGGGTCATAATTATAAATTGGATTTACCTTATTTTGTTTTAGCAACACAAAACCCAATTGAGCAAGAAGGAACTTATCCTTTGCCCGAAGCGCAATTAGACCGTTTTATGTTTGCCATTAAGTTGGATTATCCATCATTTGAAGAGGAAGTTCAAGTTGTAAAAAGCACAACTTCTGATACGAAACCAACTATAAATGCTCTATTTACAGGGCAAGAGATTATCGATTTTCAGCATTTAATTCGTAGAATTCCAGTTGCTGATAATGTGATAGAATATGCAGTTACTTTGGTTGGAAAAACAAGACCCCATTCACCATTGTCTAATGAGTATGTAAACAACTATTTAGATTGGGGAGCGGGACCAAGGGCTTCACAAAATCTAATTTTGGCAGCCAAAGCCAATGCTGCTTTCAATGGGAAGTTTTCTCCAGATATTGAAGATGTTAAAGCTGTTTCTGTTGGAATTCTGAGACACAGAATCATCAAAAATTACAAGGCAGATGCCGAAGGAATCACCGAAGAGATGATTATAGGGAAGTTGCTGTAATTTTATAAAATAATACTCATAACGCCTAAAAACGATGGTCGGTTTTAGGCGTTTTTTGTTTTAATGTGTGATTCGTTTTTTTCTCGTTGTTTTTACTTATTGTTTATTTCGATTTCAATAAATCAATTTTATATTTTGAAAAAGTCATTTTAGGATACGTTAAAGTTATTTTAGGATACGTTAAAGTTATTTTAGGATGCGTTAAAGTGATTTTGGGATACGTTAAAGTGATTTTAGGATACGTTAAAGTTATTTTGGGATGCGTTAAAGTGATTTTAGGATACGTTAAAGTTATTTTAGGATGCGTTAAAGTTATTTTAGGATACGTTAAAGTTATTTTAGGATTGATTCTATATAAAAAGCCTGTTACTAGTTTGAATTAGTAACAGGCTTTTTGTTTTTGTTGTCGTTGCATATTTTATATGTCAGTAAATTTTAGTTTTACTGCTGCCTTGTAATAAGGTTGTCCAGCTTCTCCTAATGATTTGAGATAGGCTTTTATTTCTTTTACGAGCTGCATAACATTGTTAGTGTTGCTATATAGGATTGTGTTTCTATTTGCTCTTGCCGTTATTAGTGCATTACCTGTTACATTAACTATACTGCTTAGTGTATTTAAGTTTTGTTGAAAATTTTGAAGTGTGGTTATTTTTAAATTTTCTTCGTTTGGGTTATACTCAGGATGGGTATTAAGTGTGTTAATTAATACATCCAAATTGGCAATGCGACTGTCATAACTCATCTGAGAGGTTGAAATTCCTTCTGTAGCAGTGGTATCTGGGTTTGGTTTTGCTATTTTTTTGTCGCCTCTAATTTTTTTTACAATACTTGTAATGTTGTCTTTGTCTGCTGTTGTTACATTAAGGGATTTGAAAGCATTTAATACATTTGATGCTGTTTTTCCTAATGGTGCAATCGCAGTTTCTCTGTTGGCAACTGCATTTTTATAGAGCGGTTTTTTCTCGTTTAGTGTTTGAACTGCTGTTGCTAGATTTGTCTTGATCGGGACTAGATTGGCTAGTTGAATATTACTATTTGTTGGGTTGTAAGTTGTACCCATCTCTTCAAGAATTTGAAATAACGAACTGAAATTTGCTACATTCTTGTTGTGTCCTACTTCTGATACTGATGCCATACTGATAAAAGTGTTAAGGGTTAAAAAAAATGTTTTTATATAGTAGTAATGAGGAAAGTCTTGTTTGGGTTTGTGTTGGATTATTCTTTATGTCATTTTATTTTTTGTTCTTGTTTGTATTTCTTTTTTCTATAGTTTCTCTCCTTGCTTGAATATGAAGGTAGTAAGGAAATCACAACGATGTATGTGTCTTCTTGTTTTTTAGATCTAATGGTATTGAGTATGGGTGTTTGTTTTTTTATTTTTTTGAGGGTAAGTTTTTGATAGATAGCGTTTTATTTTAAAAGTGTTTTTCTCTAATTTTAACTTTTGGTGCAGTTTTTTTGTAGTACAAAAATCGATTAGTAGTGTGTAGTTTATCTTTATTTATGTTTTGCTTTTCTGGGATTTTGTTTTATGTCTTTGTTTATCGCTGCAAGGGCAATAAATAAGTAAGTGTGAATTAGTGTATAGTTTTGAAATTTGTTCTACTTGTTGATACTGTATTGAATATGTAGAAGAATATGTTTTATGCTTGTTGCTTGCATTATCAAAACAAATTTGAAGTGTTAAGACTTGCTTGAAGTGTTGGCAAGAGGTTTACAATGATGTGATTTTAAACTGCCTTTGGTAGGATTGTATGTCTGCTTTATAGTCTTGGCAAAAAGAGATTAAATCTTGCTAGTTGGTAGTTTTTTTACGTGTTCTATGCTTGTTGCTGCCATATTTTATTATTTATCGAATTAAGAAAAAGCATCCGTTATCCAAATTTTAGTTAACGGATGCAAAGAAAACAATTTATTTAACCTAAACCTTCCTTTAATTATTGTTTATTGAAATTGTTTTATCAAGTTCTATATCTATGACTTCAATTAATTTGGGTCCATTTTCTAGTGGATAACCATTTATGTAATTACCAGTAATGATTACATTTTTACCTATCCATTTATCTATATTAATCTTAGCAGATGTTAGCGCATATAATGTAGTTTTGCCAACATTATCTGGGTTTCCATCTAGGCTGTTTCCTGTGAGTTCGTGTGAGCCATATTGATAGCTTGTTACCTCGGCTTTTGAAATTATACCATTCCACATTTTTTGTTCTACTTCATTTGACAACTTTTTGTTTGAAGAATTTTTCACTTCTTGATTAGGTGTTGAATTTGTTTTTGGATTACAACTTATCAAGATGCAAAATAGAAATGATACCATTTTTAATTGTTTCATTTTATATTAATTAGGTTTATATAAAAGTAATTTTACTTTCCCATTATCTCTGTCATCTACTAATATAGCTGGATAAGTATTGGTTGAAATTATATCCATGACTTGAGGTACAGCAAGGCTCATTTTGTCTGTGAATCTATGTACTGTTGCTCCTTCATTATAGGTCTCGTATAGTTCCATATCGCTACCTCCGTTTCCTTGACCGCCAAAGAGTAGGTGTTGGCTATTGGTAGGGTCTACCCAAATACCATAAACATATGGGTAGTGACCATCTCCACCAGAAATAGGTTTTTTAAATATCCATTTTAAAGTATTGTTGCTTCCTGATATTTTTGATAGCGCTCCTTCTTGCCCCACATATAGAGCATCAGCAGTATTGGGAAAAGTAAGCAGTTCTACTGGTCTTCTATTGCCATATTCTGCATGTGAAGTAATCTTGGTGAAATTAGACAATTGGGAAGGATTAGAACCTATAGTATAATTCGCTACCCAAGCATCGTCGAGAGGATTTTCTGAACCTTGATAAATTTTAGAAGCATCATTTCCTCTAAAAGCTATATTACAACGATACCCAATTGAGGGTTCTGATAAGCCATTCATGCGGGTCCAATTTATACCTCCATCTGTAGAAACTGCAATAGTTGTTCCTTCTATGTTGCAGTAGATGTGATTAGGATTGTTTGGACGAACAGCAAAACAGTAAAAGTTTTCATATTTATTATCAAGAGAATCATAAGGTAATGTATTGGCAGCTGTCCATGTCGCACCAGCATCGGTAGAATAATACATTGTTTTGAATGTTGCAGTGTAATCTGTTTGTACTCCTGCAAAATACTTATTGGCAATGGTAGGATGCTTGTAAATGGCAGTAATGCCTTTGCCGTCAAGACCGCTTCTTGTCCAAGCTTTGGTTGCCAAATTGTTTTTCCAGATACCATCGCTGGTGGCTACATATACAAATCCATTGTCATAAAAAGCTGTTTGATATTCTGCGAAGTTATTATTTGCTTGTAGTGTTGCTGGAATTTGACCGTGGTCTATAAATGTTCCTTGACCAGGTGTTTTGGTGTTGGGGTTATTGTTATCATTGTCATTGCAACTTACATTAATGACAGAAATTATTAAAGTAGCAAATACTAAAATTGTTTTTTTCATAGTTGTTATTATTAAAATTGATTATTGTTATTTATTGATTTCTGTTAGTATTTTTAAAACCGTTTTGGAGCTGTTTGTAGCTTTGATAAAAGCCTTTGCCGCATTTTTTTGTTTATTTCTTATAGAAAGAAATATTTTTTCATCATTTGAAATGGAATGTATTTCTATATAATATTTCTTTCTTTTATGTAATTTGTAAAAAATGAGTAAAATAATGCTATTGAGAAGTAGTACAATAAATACTATAATTTTCTCATAATTTATTAGTGAAAAAGTCAAAGAGATTAAAGCGCAGGTTAGAGCAATATTGTTGTATTTTTTGCTTTTTATTTTTACAAGATTAATTGCTTTCATATCATTATAGAAAAATTTATTTGTACCTATTGCTATTTTATCTTCATAAACCTTCCCTATAATATTTTTATACCTTAGCTTACTCATTATGACTATTGTTTTTACTTCATTATTTTTTTAAGAATTTGTTTTTATATATTTTACCATCAGAAGATTTTGAAATAATGATATAGTTGCCACTGGCTATATTGCTTACATCTATGGGTTGGTTGTATGAGTGGTTTTCAATTTTTGTTGTAAGTCTGCCTGATGTATCAATTATTTTAATTTCTGAATATATTTTGTCATCTGGCTTTCCTATGTATAAGAATTGTGTAGTTGGGTTTGGGTAAATGGTTAAATTATTGGAAGCTTGAGGATTTTCGATACTTAAATTACAAAAATCCCAATTACCGAAGTTTATTTTTATAAATGCTGAGGCACCTAAAAATTCACATTGGTTAGGGCAGTAGTCTGTGCAGGCATAAAAGCCATATTCACCAGATGTGGTAACAGTAATGCTATCACCTTGCTCACCACTTATAATACATGGGTCTTCTGAAACAGGGGGGATATTTGATGGCATGCATCTATACCAAGTATGAACCCCATATAATTGAGGAAATACATCATCAAAAATTACAGATGATCCATTACACACGTTAAACTCATTTGTGTCTATTTGTTCAAAAGAATTTGCCTCTAATGTTGTTGACATAGTCGGAAGGCTATATGAGAAACCATCTACCAATATTGCTGGACTATCCTCCGTACAGTTATCTAAAGTTGTTGCAACTTTAAAATAGTATAAAAAGTCATCTTCACCGTTTATATTTAGCGTTTGTAATGTTTCACCACTAATAGCAACCCATGGGTTAGGGTTTGGATCTTGCCATGTCCAAATCTGTTTGTACCATTGATAACTGTCGTAAGTTTGGGTTGATAAAGTTTCTGTGTCTGTTGGGTCACAAAAAAGAATTGAGTTTTCTACTTGAGCATTCATTCTTGGGCTTGTAATTGTTGGGTTATGAACGCATTGTCCATGGTAATAAGAAGGAACAATCAATAATAAATAAAGGAGTTTTTTCATAGATTTAGATTAAAGTTATTTATAATTTAGTAATATTCATGAAGAAATAATAAGTATTGCTTATTCTGTAGCAAGAAATGTTACCATGATAATGTATTCCACTATTGAAGTATACATCAAAAAGTAAGGTTTCTGATTGAGAGTTTGATGAAAAAATGATATCATCACCATCAACTCTATAGTTGTAAAGTCCTGCATTGACATTAGCATTTACATGTGAAGCTTCATTAGTAATGTGTTGAGAGGTTAATGTATAATTGATAGTACTAGCCGTTGTATTGAATAACTTTGGACGAATGTAGGTGCCCGCATTTAGATAATTTAAGGCATCTAATCGTAATCCTTCAAATGTTATCATTTTTGCTTTGTCGGTAGCAGATAATGATTCGTATAGGCTTCTTTCTGTTGTGGTTGCTGTTCCTGTAGTGAGGTTTGTCATCCAGCCTTTGGTAGCTCCAGCGGTGTTCCAAGTAGTTGCAGGAACTGTAAAAAAGACACTTTGTGATAAACCCAAATCAAACCGTGTCATTTTTTTTACAATTCCTATTGCATCTACTGTTAGTATTTGGTCGGTGGTATTACTTGTTTGGAGTCCTTCAAGTCTTATAGGGTCTGATGTGCTGCTTATATGTATTTTGTTTGTAGGTGCTGCTATGTTAACACCTACATTACCATTGTCTAGAATAGTAAATAGCTCCGTGCCAGAAGAGTTGTTAACTTCTAATGATTTGGAAGTAGCTGTTGAACCAGTTGAAACCACATCTAAAGTTGCACTAGGCGTTGCAGAATTAATCCCTACTTGTGCAGAAATTACTATTGCGTTTAATAGTATAACAATAAAGTAAACTTTTTTAGCCATAAAATTAATTTTTGGCTAAAGTAGATTCGTTAAATGATAAAGAAGAAATTTACATCAAGACAAAGTGTGACAATAAACGTGACAAAACGTGACAAAAAATTATTCTAAACTAATAATATAGTTATGTAATTTTATATTGTTGTCTAAATTCATTTTTTTGGAAACTCTTTCTTTTCTTTTTCTAACTCCTTCTGGTGTTATGTTTAATAGTGTAGCAATATCTTTGGTATCAAAGTTTAGGTATATATAGGATAAAAATCGAATATCATCAGCTGTTAAGTTTGGATGAAGTTGTTTTAAAGACTTTATGAAACTTGGATTGATATTTTCAAATTGTGAGATATAATCTTCCCATTTGGTATCTTCATGTAGCATTTTTTTTAGATTTTCTATAGTTAACACCAGTGATGTATTGGTGTTTTTATCAAGATTATTTTCTACTTCATTTATTATTTGGTTGATTATTTCATTTTTTCTTGATTGCAGTAATACTTTTTCTGTAATTTTTTTATTGCGATTATCGATTTCCTCAATTAATTTTTTCTGTTCTTGATTTGAGATAGTAATTTGTTGTTCTAAAATTGATTTATTTAGTTTTGTTTGATTAAGTTCATTCTCATAATTGTTTAATTTTTGGGAATTACTATTTAGCTTATTTTTGAAAGAACTGATTTTTTTTGAAAAAACAAAATAGAGTATGATTAATGTTATAATTAATACTATGGTAATGATAATCCAAATGATTTTTCTTAAGTCTTCTTCTTGTTTTTGAATTTTAAGATCATTTTCCATGCTTAATAATTCAAATTTCAGCTGATTGGTTTGAAGATTATTTTCTTTTTGTAACTCAATTATTCTTTCATTAGTATTTATGACAGAGTCTTGAAATCGGAATGCTTCTTTGTAATTGCCTGTTTTTAGAAAAGTTTCAGAAAGAAGTTTGTAAAAGCTTAATTTAGAGTCTGCCGAATTCTTCATTTCTAATCCTAATAAAGATTCTTTAATAGCATTTTGGTAATCCTCATTTGAAAAATAAGCTTTTGCTAAAAGTAGTTTTATGTTTATGGCTTCTTTGTAATAACTATTTTTGGTTGCGATACGTAATTTTTTTTTCGCATATGCAATAACTTCATTGTATTTTTTTTCACTTAGTTTTATTTTTAATAGACCTGTTTCTGCCGTTAGCATTATTCGGGGATTTTTAAGAAGGTATTCTTTAGCTTCATTTAGATATTTTTTTGCTAATTGTAGGTCGTTTACTTCAATAGCAAGTAGTCCTAAATTGGTTTTATAGAATCCAATTCGTTCAGAGTCTTTTAACTGAATTGCG
>CAZLEU010000014.1:0-39630 GCA_964558625.1 uncultured Flavobacterium sp. | reverse complement strand
TCACATAACTGATAGGTTATTGGATAAGTTCCACTTGGGGTACCTGGTGTTACTGATACAACACCATTTGCATCTACACTTATTGGTCCTTGCGTTGCTGGAGTTACATCTGTATTTGATGTCGTTACTGGAACACCGTTTAATGTGTCATTACCTAAAACGCTGCCGCCTGGTATAACACTCGCATCATTTACAGCATCTATAGGATTTAAAACTGTAACGTTTGCTGTTGCTGTATCACAATTAGCAGGAACTGCTCCTGTCTCACATAACTGATAGGTTATTGGATAAGTTCCACTTGGGGTACCTGGTGTTACTGATACAACACCATTTGCATCCACACTTATTGGTCCTTGCGTTGCTGGAGTTACATCTGTATTTGATGTTGTCACTGGAACACCGTTTAATGTGTCATTTCCTAAAACGCTGCCGCCTGGTATAACACTTGCATCATTTACAGCATCTATAGGATTCAAAACCGTAACAGTTGCTGTTGCTGTATCACAATTAGCTGGAGCAACATTTAAACCAGACACTGGATCAGCTTCACATAACTGATATGTAATTGTATACGTTCCTGAAGGCGTATTAGCAGCAAGAGTAACATCTCCATTAGCGTCAATAGATAACGGACCATTTGAAGATGGTGTTACATTAGTATTAGTAATAGTAACTGCAGCGCCACTTAAAGTATCATTTGGTAAAACATTTAATGCTACAACTGGTGTTGCGCTTGAAGCAAGTGTAACTGGTGCATCGTCAACAGCATTAATTTGACAAGCTGTTGAAATTGCATTATTAGTTACATTAGTATATGAACCAGTGTAAGAGGCTGCTGTTACAGTACCGTTAGGATTAACTGCAGGAGTACCTACTCCATATGTTCCAGTATCATTACCGTCAGCAGATGCTGAGTTATAATATTCATTTGCATCAGAACAACCATCATTATCTGAGTCAAGATCTATACTATTTGGAATTCCATCATTATCTGAATCGCATTCAATTGAAACACTATTAAAAAATAATCTTGCGCTTATTGATGCGCTCTCAGTTCCAGTTGAACCAAAAACAAATTCATTATTAGTAGCAATAGATGAATCGTACGTTTGATAAAATACTTCTACTATATTATTCGGATCTGTTGAACTTACTCCAGCAGCTACAGTACTAGGCGTTCTTACATATGTATAATTATTACCAGGTCCTCCAGATAAAAATCCATTAAAACTTAATGAACTCCCTAGATTATAGTACAATGGAGATGAACTATTTTTAACCCCTAAAACATCTGTCTGATTTCGTGGTGAAGCACCATCAATATCTGCAAATGTCATTTTAATGTTGTTTAAATTTACTGATGTACCATCTGGAGTTGATCCAGTTACTGATCCATCAGCAACAAATCTAACAGTGTATGTTACATAACCATTCTCAGAAGCATAACCATTTAAACTAAGATTACTACTTGAAGTAGTATTTAGAAACAATCTACTTGGAGTTGGAGCACCAACTGGAGTTGGATTGTAAAGTCCTTTTATTGTTATAACCGCATCATAGGTTACACCATTCAAAACCAAATTATCTTTAAGAAATCTATCTCCAACAACGACATTATTAATATCAGGAGTATATACACCATCGGTAATTGGTGTTAACAAATTTAGAGCAAGATTTGATGATGTACATTCATCTGTATCATAAATTCCATCATTATCATCATCCAAATCTACAGAGTCTACAATTCCATCATTATCACTATCTAAAGGAATAATTACGATAGCCAATGCTGTATCACAATTACTTGGTGAGGCACCTACTTCGCATAATTCGTAAATAATAGTGTAAGTTCCACTTGGAGTATTAGAAGCTACCGTTACGTTACCATCTGCATCTATTGAAAGAGGACCATTTGTTGTTGGTGTAACATCAGTATTGGATGTTGTTACTGGCAATCCGTTAAGAGTATCATTTGCTAGCACATTTCCTCCTACAGATGTTAATCCATCATTAACAGCATTAATAGGATTTAAAACTGTAACAGTTGCTGTTGCTGTATCACAATTAGCTGGAGCAACATTTAAACCAGACACTGGATCAGCTTCACATAACTGATATGTAATTGTATACGTTCCTGAAGGCGTATTAGCAGCAAGAGTAACATCTCCATTAGCGTCAATAGATAACGGACCATTTGAAGATGGTGTTACATTAGTATTAGTAATAGTAACTGCAGCGCCACTTAAAGTATCATTTGGTAAAACATTTAATGCTACAACTGGTGTTGCGCTTGAAGCAAGTGTAACTGGTGCATCGTCAACAGCATTAATTTGACAAGCTGTTGAAATTGCATTATTAGTTACATTAGTATATGAACCAGTGTAAGAGGCTGCTGTTACAGTACCGTTAGGATTAACTGCAGGAGTACCTACTCCATATGTTCCAGTATCATTACCGTCAGCAGATGCTGAGTTATAATATTCATTTGCATCAGAACAACCATCATTATCAGAGTCAAGATCGAAAACATTTGGAATTCCATCCCCATCAACATCCGAACATGGTCTATCATATTCAAAAACAAGTCTAAATCTATCTAATAGAGAAGCGTTATTCCCAGGAGCTCCTAAATACCCTAACTGCGTTATGTCAAATTGATAAGTAGACAATGTCCCGTCAATAGTAATTGTTCCAGAAGCTTCACCTGTAGCACAATTTGTCATAAGTCCTGGTAAAACCCCACCTAAATTACCATGTATTAAAGTAGTGGTAGTAGTATTAAAATTAGCAATACCGCTAATTTCTTTCATTGTATTTGCACCTTGAAGTACCCAAGAAGAACTAGTTACCCTTTGATTAACACCATCAGATGCAGAACCACCTAAACCAGAAATATGAATTTTTGGATTAATAAATGATTTTGGAGTTGTCCCAGCCGCATTAAAATAATTTACTGTTAAAGTTCCTGATGTAGACGCTCCAGAATTGGCTCCTGTCATCAAACTTAATGAATTTGAACCCGTAATTGCAGAACCAGAACTAGTCGTAAAACCACCGCAAGTTGCATCAACAACCTGATTTGGCGTAGTATTAGCATCCCAAAACGTTGCATAATTACCTAATGTTACTCTAACCATAGTATCATTAGACGCATCAGTATATTCATATACTCCAGCCGAAGGATTTGTCCAAGCTGATGTTAAAGCTGTAGTACAGCTCTCAACAGTATCAAGAATACCATCATTATCGTCATCTAAATCGGCTGAATCAACAACACCATCATTATCAAAGTCACAACCCAATGTAATGTTTAGGTTAGTAGCATTTGAAGTATAACCCCAACCCCATGTATTAATCGTTCTAACATTTCCAAAATCATTACATGCCAAAGCATCTGAACTACCTCCACCTGCCGTAGGAGCTGGAATAACCTGAGTTGGATTACCATTACCATCCCAAGCATGCGCAGGAGAATCTGTTCCAACAACAGAATTATTAATTCCCGCATTAACGCCAGTACCTGTAAGGTTGTTAGTATTATCAGCAGCAGCGGCACATGTAGCACCAACTGTGGTTAGTCCAGAATCGTCCCAAAACAATTTTGCATTGGCAATTGCAACTGGTTGTTCTAAAGAAACTCTAAATCCATTTGAATTTAACTCCGCATCAAATAACGGTAAATTAAAACGTCCTTTCAAAAAGACCAATTCTAAATTAAAATTTGTTCCCGAAGGCACAAAATTACCTGAGCCATCAAGTCCATCCCATAAAATATCATTATCTCCAGCTGCAACTCCCAAATCTTCTAACAACACATCTGTTGTTCCAGACTGATAACCCGCAACGCCGTTTAAGTTTAAAAGTAATTTTACATCCCCTGGCTCAGCAACACTATAATTTAATGTATAGGGACCGCAACCTGAAACAGCAGGCGTTCTAAAAGTAGGATTAGAAGGAGCGGGCGGAATAGGAAAAAGCGAAGGATCTGGTATATTAACAAAAGTTTTAAAATTATTCGTCAATGCTGGTGGCGTTGCACTATTAACAGATCTTCTTGTTGTTGCCCATGCACCTGGTGTTACACCATAATTATTAACTGCTACATTAAAAGCCAATGGTCTAAAACCAGGTTCAAAATCAATTTTGACAAGAGTTCTATCATCAGTATATGTTCTAAAGGTAGGCTCACCTGTAGCAGTTGTAGAAACGGTCCAATCATTCGTAGCTGCCGCACAACTCCATTTTTCTGAATAAACTCTACCATTGTGTTTTGTAAAAGACCCAAAATTATCAGCAACAGTTAAATCTATCAAAGGTGCAAATATTCTAACTGCAGGATTATCCATAGTGGCTCCACCTGTAGTACTATAATAAATCTCCATATAATATTCCCCAGCAACTGTTGGTTGCCATGAAAGTGGATTATAACCTGTCGTTACGCCTCCAATATTAGGACCTACAAGAGCTTTTGCATGTGCAGCCGCTTTTTGAGCTATAGTCTCTCCACCTCCATCAATGCTACCTGCACTTCCATAAGTTGGATTCCATGCTATTGGCCCATTTACAATTGTACCCGCTGCGTTTTTAATAACCATGTAAATTCTGTTGGCAGCAAATTGTGCTGGAGTACCAGTATTTACATAGGTTCTAAAAGCAAAACCATAATACAATCGCTCTGTGGCTGGATTTAAAATTACAAATTTCAAACGATTATCGTCAGCCGCATTTTGATATGGACCAGTTGTTAAAGATGCATCTACAGAAACTAACAATCCCGTAATGTTTGTCGAGGTTGGTGACAAAGCAGGAGTTCCTTCAGCAAAAACATTTAACGATAATAAAACTAACAACAGAGTAAAAAGACTCTTTACTCTTAATTTTAGGGAAGTAAAATTTTGCATACTTTTGTATGATTTGGTTATGTAACTTGTTGATTTTTTGGGCCTTTATAATCAAAAAAACTAAAACACGTTTAGCCATTTTAAATACAAACGAAGCAAAATTAAGTAAAAAAAATGAATTATGATGTATTTTTTTTATTTTATTTATTAGAACAAATACTACAAAGAAAATTGATGTATTAATAAATTATTTAGGACATAAAAAAATAAAAAAAGAGCTATATTTTTATCAAATATAACTCTCTTTTATTCTAATATATATAGTTAATCTTCAACTGCAATTGCTGTTTTTGAAGACTGTGTATCAAACTTAGATTTAACAGGCAACGAAACCGCAACACCTCTTGTATTAATCATTGTCATGTTAAGAGTATCAAGTGCTAACATTTTTTTGGAAACAAACCCATCAAAGTTATTATACGAAATATTCATTTCTTTTAATGCTGTTAGTTTCTCCAATTCATAAGGAATTTGCCCATAAAAACTATTATCAAACAAACTAAGATGCTCCAATGAAGACATATCTCCAATCGCTTTATCAAGACTTCCAGAAAAATTATTACTGTTTAATAGTAATATTTTTAACGATTTCAATGCGTATATTGATTTTGGTATTTTTCCTTCAAACGAATTATTGTATAGCGATAGTGTAGTTAATTTTTTTAAACTACCAATCTCAGAAGGCAATTTACCAGACAAGTTATTCATAAATAATTCTAGAGAATGTAGATTTTTTAAGTTGCCTATAGAAAACGGAATTCTACCTTTTAATTGGTTAAACGAAAGATTTAATAGACGTAAATTTTTCAAACTTCCTATTTCGCTCGGGATAACACCTGACAATTGATTTTTAAATAAATTTAATTTTGTCAAGTTTTTTAAATTGATTATCGAAGCAGGGATTTCTCCAACAAGATTATTATCAGAAAGATTAATTTCTGTTACTTGATCATTTTTTATTTTTACACCGTACCAAGTAGATTCAGGTTGTTTCAAATCCCATTTATTTGTCCATTGAGATCCATTGGTTGTTGAATATAATTTTATTAATGCATCTTTTTCTGCTTGAGAAATTTTTGCCATCATTGACAAAGAAGCAAAAAGAATTAGGGCTAAAGTAGAGATCGTTTTCATAATAGTAGGTTTTTAATTTTAATATTTCTTGTTATTTGGGTGTTGTAAAACTACAAATAAAAATCGTTTATAAACAAATAAAATCGATGAAATGCACTTTTTTGCAAATATAATACTATTTGTACTACAATATTGAAATATTTTAAATCAATTATTATATTAATTCATATATTTGCTTAACTAACCTTTAAACTATTTTATTATGCCTTTTAATTTAATTGCTGTCTTGGTAGCTTCATTAGTTACTTTGTTAGTGGGTTTTGTATGGTACAACCCAAAAGTATTTGGAACAATCTGGATGAAAGAAACTGGAATGACCGAAGAAAAAGCCAAAAAATCAAATATGATCAAGATTTTTGGACTGACCATTTTCTATTCATTGTTGCTATCATCAGCTGTTCCCATGCTGGTAATTCATCAAATGGGAGCGCTTGGAATGATCGGCGGCCCTAATCTAGCAGATAAAGCACTTCCTTCTTACACTTCTTTCATGGCTGATTATGGTGATGCTTTTAGAACGTTTAAACATGGAGCTTTACATGGCTTCATGTCTGGACTATTCATGATACTTCCTATCACGGCAATAAATGGATTGTTTGAACAAAAGTCATGGAAATACATCCTGATCACTGCAGGATATTGGATTGTCTCGTTGACAATTATGGGCGGAATAATTTGCGCTTGGAAATAATTTAACATTTAATTAAATAGTAATCGCTCTACATTTGTGGAGCGATTTTTTTTATTTTGGAACAACTCTCTTTTACTATTTACAACTCTGTAACTTCGCTTCCAAAAACTTGGAATGAAGTTGCTATATCAAATATTTTTCTACAAACACGCTATTTACAAGTGCTTGAAGACTCAGCACCAGTAAATATGGAGTGTTTTTATATTGGAATTTTCGAAAAAGAATATTTAATTGGAGTAGCACTTGCCCAATATCTTGATTTAAATAAATTAGAGTCATTTGGTGAAAGAGATAAGTGCTTTAAGACATTTATAAGAAATTTTGTTTTCAAAAGATTTGCCTCACACACCTTATTTCTTGGAAATAATATGATAACTGGACAAAATGGATACGCTTTTGCTAAAGAAATAAGTTTTAAAGAGTTAAGCACTATTTTACTTCAAAGTGCCACAGAAATAACAAACTATTTTAGAAACAAAAATGTACAAATACACTTAGTTTCATTTAAAGATTTTTATGAAAATTGTTCTGTTGAATTAAAAAAGAATGCCTTCAATACCATTTATGAGTTTAATACACAGCCAAATATGATTTTTTATTTGGATAAAAAATGGAAAACAGAATCAGACTACCTCATATCATTAACAAAAAAATATAGAGATCAATATAAACGTGCTCAAAAAAAATTTAACGGAATCATTGTTAAAAATTTATCACTTGATGAAATTATTAAACACGAAGAAACAATTTATAATCTCTACCATTATGTTGCAAAAAATGCACCTTTTAACACTTTCTTTTTATCCAAAAATCATTTTTCGACTATGAAAAGACAGTGTTTAGATCATTTTTTAATATATGGTTATTTCTTAGACGAAAAACTCATTGGTTTTCACACAATGCTACTAAACGGGAAAGTGCTAGAAACTTATTTTTTAGGATATGACGCCAAAATTCAAAAAGAAAACATGCTATATTTGAACATGTTATACAACATGTCAGCATATGGAATTGTGAATGGATATGAAAAAATAATATTTGGAAGAACAGCTTTGGAAATTAAAAGTTCAATTGGTGCAATTCCAATAAATATGTCTGGATTTATTTATCATAATAATAAGTTTATCAATAAATACATCGGACGATTATTTAAAAAATTAGAGCCATCTCTTCATTGGCAACAACGAAACCCATTCAAATAAAAATTGATTTAAAAACGATTTAAGCTGTTTTTTAATGTTTTTAAAGCAGAACACATTTTTAAAACTATAAGCTCTTAAATCGATTAAAAAAAGGTTGTTTGTAATAGCAAAACTTTATGTCGTATATAAAAACCATCATTAAAATCTATAGATTTAAAAACATATAATAGTGTGTACACAAATAGAAAAAAATTAATTATCACAAAATAGTTTTCATTGAAAAATTTTATTGCTAATACTTTTTCAAACTTGTAAAGTATAAGTGTCTCTTATTAAAACAAAAGAGCCTTAATGATATTGTTAAGCATTTATTACTTTACTACTGAAAAACTATAAATTTTCTATCTCTTCTTGAACTATCTCCCAATCTTCAAGTAATTTGTCTAATTCTTGTTTTTTCTTGTTATATGCTACAAAAAAATGAGCATCCTCAATATGTTTGTCGTAGTTAGAAGCCAGAGCTTTATCATCATTTTGAATATCAATTTCAAGTTGCTTTATTTGATTTTCAATTTTACTAAGGCGATTTTGAAGGGCTTTACTCTTTTTTTGTTCTTCGTATGAAACTTTACTATTTTCTTTGGGCTCTTCTTTTTTTACACTATCTTTTTTTTCAACTTCACGCATATTTTCAAGGTTGCGTTGTTCTAAGAAAAAATTGATATCCCCTAGATATTCTTTGATTTTTTGATCTTTGAATTCATATACAATATTAGACATGCCTTGTAGAAAGTCTCTATCATGTGAAACTAACAAAAGTGTTCCTTCATATTTTTGCAAAGCAGCTTTTAGTACGTTTTTTGATTTAATATCTAAGTGATTTGTTGGCTCATCCATTACCAAAACATTAATAGGCTGCAACAACAATTTACACAATGCCAACCTATTGCGTTCACCCCCAGATAAAACTTTTACTTTTTTCTCAACATCATCTCCTCTAAAAAGAAAAGAACCCAACATGTCACGAACTTTTGAACGATTAGTGTCAGTTGCGGCATTTTCCATTGTTTGAAGTAGTGTAATTTCACCATCTAGATATTCGGCTTGATTTTGCGCAAAATAACCTACTTGTACATTATGCCCAAGCTTAATAGTGCCTTCAAATTCAAATTCATTTACAATAGCCTTGATAAAAGTAGACTTCCCTTGTCCGTTTTGACCCACAAATGCTATTTTACTCCCACGCTCAACTAACAATGAAATATCCTTGAGAATTACTTTATCTCCATAAGATTTGGTAACTTTTTCAGCTTCAATAACAACTTTTCCAGGGATTTTAGAGACTGGAAAAGCTATATTCATAACAGAATTATCGTCTTCATCGACCTCAATTCTTTCCACCTTATCAAGTTTTTTAATCAATGACTGCGCCATAGATGCTTTCGAAGCTTTTGCACGAAACTTCTCTATTAATTTTTCGGTCTCTTCAATCTTTTTTGCTTGATTTTTTTGAGTCGCCAATTGTTTTTCGCGTATCTCATGTCTTAATTCAAGATATTGAGAATAAGGCTTATTGAAATCATATGCCTTACCAAGTGAAATTTCAATTGTCCTATTCGTAACATTATCCAAAAACATTTTATCATGTGATACAATTACAACAACTCCAGGATAATTTCTTAAGAAATTTTCAAGCCAAATAATACTTTCAATATCCAAATGGTTAGTTGGTTCGTCTAGCAAAAGAATATCATTGGCTTGTAAAAGCAATTTAGCAAGTTCAATTCGCATACGCCAACCACCCGAAAAAGTTTCTGTTTGATTATCAAACACATCACGTTTAAAACCTAAACCCAGAAGTATTTTTTCAGTATCGCCAACGTAATTATATCCACCATGCAATTCAAATCGATGGGTGTAGTCGGATAAATCTTCAATTATTTGAGAATATTCTTCACTTTCATAATCGGTTCTAGTAACTAACTGATGATTTATTTCTTCTAGCTTTTTCTCTATTGCTTTAATTTCTGTAAAGGCTTGGTAAGCTTCTTCAAGAACTGTACGCCCATGTTCAAAATCAATATCTTGTCTTAAAAAACCAATTCTAACTTCTTTTTCAGTTGCAATACTACCAGAATCAGGCTTAAAATCACCAGCCAAAATCTTGAGCATAGTTGATTTTCCAGCGCCATTTTTTCCTACAAGGCCTACTCTATCTCCAGCTCCCATTCTAAAAGTTACATCTTCAAAAAGATAAGTTCCTCCAAAAGAAATTGATAAATTATGTATGTTTAGCATATATTTGTTACAAATGTTACATTAAAAAGGCACATATAAATTACCTTTACAGAAAAATTTTTGCAAATGTTAAAAAAAGGATCCAAATTATATAGTATTTTAACAGGAAGTTGTCCTAAATGTCATAATGAAAGCATGTATGTAGATAAAAATCCATACCATTTAAAAAATTTATACAAAATGCACGATAATTGTAGTCATTGTAATTTAAAATACATGATTGAGCCTTCTTTTTTTTATGGTGCAATGTATGTTAGTTATGCCTTTTCTGTAGCATTTGGCGTGGCATTTTTTATTATTTCAAATGTTTTTTTAGGAACAAGCTTAGTAACATCATTTATTGTTATAATCATTGGACTCATTCTTTTAATGCCATTCATAGCGAGATTATCACGTAATACGTACATAAACATGTTCGTTTCCTATGAAAAGAAACTAAAATAATTTATTTTTTTACAAATCTTTTAATATCCAATTCAGGTTTTACTGCTATACCATATTCCAGATAATTAAAAAGAGTATTAGCCAAGTAAGGCGCTAGCATAACACCACGAGTACCTAATCCATTAAGAACATGAAGGTTTTTATATACTTCATGAGTACCAACAAGCGGTTTACGATCACGTACTGTAGGTCTAACTCCAGCATAATGATTAATTATCTCAAAATCACAGTTAATGATTTCTCTAAGCTTACTAATTAATTCTTGTTTCCCTTCTTCTGTTGGAGTAGACGTTTTATCATACCAATTATATGTTGATCCAACTTTAAAATATTGATTACCCACTGGAAGAATAAAAACACTAGCATTTACAATAGCATTTAAGCTCAAATTAGGCGCTTTAATGAGCAATAAATCACCTTTTGTTCCATCTAGAGGCAACTTATTAAAAAATGGATTAGAATGCAGTCCAAATCCCTCAGCAAAGACAATGTGTTTTGATTTGAAACCTTTGTATTGAACAAAGCCTTCATAAAATTTAAGTTGATCGTACTCAAAAGATTCATTTAGAAAAGAAGATGTTACAGATAAATATTTACAATAATTCTCAACAAATACTTTTGTATCCAAATAACCTGAATTCAAAACAAGACCATAATCAAACTGAGAGTCAATACCTTGAAACTTATCTGTGTATAAATTAGTAGACAAAAAAGGAGATAAAGAAGGTTGATCCGATGCTAAAAACCAGTTATTTTGTTCTTCTATAGAAAAGAATTTACGAAGTACAGGTATTTCAAAAAGAAATTTACAACCTAATTTAGTTTCAATATTTCTGTAAAAAAAATGCAACAAGTCTAATTGCTCTTTCGCATCAGGTGTAGCAGTAAATCTCTTTAACACAACAGGATTGTATAATCCTGCAGCAACTTTGGAAGAGTTTTGTGAATCATCATCAAAAACCAAAACTTTTTTATTTGCATTAATAGCAGTTTCAGCGAAAGAGATTCCAGCTAAACCACATCCAACAATTATATAATCAACCATATTAATATAAATAAAAAAACTCTCATTAGTTAAACTAATGAGAGTTATAAATTATTTTATAGTGAAACTAGTAGCTCCACATATCTTGTTCAAAATCACGAATCTTATTTTTAACTCTTTCAGATTCTAATAATTGATTCTGAGCATTGTCTTTCATATACTCATCAATTTTTCTGTCACCATAAACATTCTCTTCTTGATAAATAACCGCATTAAACCTTCTTGAGTTCAATAACCTATCAAAAGAGAAAGGCATTGCAGTATTTCTATCGTTAAAAGCGTATGCATTATGCAAGACTTCTCTTGCAGCAGGAAAATAAATCCAAAATAGTTCAATATAATCTTGCTCTTCTTTGTCAACTGTATAAACGTCAGGAGTTACTGGACATAAACCCAAGAGTCTATATTTTAACTCACCTTGGCGTTTGTCAAAATACCAAAATCCTTTTATTTTATAATCAGAAACATGATAAGCAGTTAAATCAGTTTTTACGATGTACTCAGGAGAAATTGGCATCCCTGCATTAAACTGTTCTCTACCTGGATCAGTAGTATCTATCCTTGTCAATGATGACTCAATATCCTTTAAAGATTTTTTTGTATTAAAATAACTATCAGAATAAACTTCAGATATTTTACCTTCTTTCATAGCTTTAGTCAAGACATCGTATAAAGAACGTCTGTCTTTTCCAATATTAGCACTATCAACAGGATAATAAAAAGGAAAGTTAATTCTTTCATCAAGATCAATAATTTCCCAAACCGTTTTTCCCATCAATACATCTCTGTCATGAACATATCCATAAGGAAGTGGATTATCATTATCAGATTTTAATTGAGCTTCTGTTTTTTTACCAATTTCATCAGGTGTTTTTGCATTAAGCAAATTTGACTGAGCAAAAGAAGTAAAACTTCCAAAAACCAATGCTAATGCTACTATAAAATTTTTAATTTTCATCTTTATAAGATTTGTAGGTTATTTAAGTAAACGTAAAACTTAAATTATTATTGTATTTCGTATATAACTGGAGCAGTTCTTGGTAACATATAACTACCTGCACCAACTAATTTAGTTTTTATCTCAGAAATTGTTACTTGATCACCTCTTCCCGCTTTTGAAATAGCAGCTTTACATGCGGCATTCAATTTATTACCAGGAACAACTACTGTTGGTTGACCAGTAACCTTCAAATTAAATCCAACAACATTTAAACCAACTTCAAAATCAAAGTCGACCAATTTGGCTCCCACTGTAGAAACTTCTAAACTTGATTTTGGCCCTTTAACAACACCATCTTCACCTCTAATAGTTCCAACTGGACCAGGTATACCTTTTATTCTAAAAACTTTACTATCAGAAACCTTTTGACCATTAGGAAGAGTACCTGTAACAACAATTTTTGCTTCAGTACCTGCACCTGGACTCATGTTATACTTTCCTTTTCCACCAGCAGATACTAATCCTGGACCAGAAGCTGTTACTTTATTGTCTGGAATACCCGCGAAAGAAACTGATATTGGATTAACAACACCACGATAAACAACATTCATTTTATCAGCAGAAATTGTTGCACTATTTGGTTTTGGTACTACAACATAAGTCCCTTTGAAAGGAAGATTGATTGGCTTACCATTTTCCATAAAATTAAATGATCCACCAATTGTTTGCTCACCAACTCCACCAGCAGTTAAAGATATTACAGCTTGACCATTTACAAGTTTACCAGGACCTTTAAAACCAGAAAATTGTGCATTTGGATCATATTTACCTAACACAACTTTTCCTGTTACGTTCTCACCTTGGAAATATGCGTTCTTATCTAAAACTACAATTGCTTGAAATTTACTGTAAGAAGCTTCACTAACAGCAGCTTTTCCTAAAGCAGCACTATATACGTCAGCCTCAACTTTTTTAACATCATTTTGCCAAGCAGTTAATTTTGCCAAAGAAGCGATTGCTGGAAAACCTTTAAAATTATAATCTAAATACTCAACATTGATTCCATCTTTATTTTTGACATCAGACAAATCAAACTTCTTATTGATTTCAGCTAACAGAGCCTTATATTTTGGATCTGAACCAACAGCTGCTTTCATATCAGATTTGTATTTCTCAATAGTAGCTTTAATTTCATTCCCTTTAGCAGTTAAACCGTTTGGTCCAAACCATGATTCATCAAGATTTTGCCCTTTGTCCATAGCTTCATAAGGTAATTTACCAGTTTCAGCATCAACTTCAGTTCCTTTCAATACTTCTTCTTTTAAAGTACCTATATAACTGTAAAAAGCTTTAGATATACCTTCAACTTTGTGAGCAGTAGCAGCCGCAGCTATAAAGTCTCCTTTGGACTCAGAAGCTTTCTGATCCAAACTCTGAAGCATTTGTTCGTTTGATGCAACTGAAGCTACATTAGCTGCTTCAAATTTTTCATTCATTAATCCAAAAGCAGATAAAACTTCTTTGGACATATTTAAAGCCAACATTGCGACGAAAACCAGATACATCAGGTTAATCATCTTCTGTCTAGGGGTTAATTTTCCTCCTGCCATTTTTTCTAATTATTTGTTTAGTTATTTAATTCAAAAATGTAGTAAGATACTAATTCCCTTTGTTACTCATTGCAGAAAGCATTCCACCATAAACATTATTCAATGAAGATAAGTTTGATGTCAATGATTGCATTTGATCTTTCAATTTCAAATTGTTTTCAGCAATTTCATTATTTATTTGAGCGTTTCTAGACGCACTCTCTAATTGTATTTTGTATAAGCTATTTAATGATTCCATCTGAGCCGCAGCAACACTCATTTCTTCTGCGTATTTCTTTTGACCAGCAATTGAGTCAACAGTAGGAGAAATTGCTTTAGCCGCACCCTCGAAGTTTTTAATACTATTTCCTAAGCTTGACATCAACTCACCATCAATTTTAGCTTCTTTTAACATAGCATCTAGTTTTTGAGAAAGCAAACCTTGAGCATCTTTTGGATCTTCTTTTGCCGTTTTCTTTTTAGCTTCTCCACCAGCAAGTTCAGGGTAAACTAATGACCAATCCAATTCTGTATCTACAGGTTCAAACGCTGACAAAGCAAAGATAATAGCCTCTGTTACAAGTCCAATTGTTAACATCAAGTTACCAGTAATAGGTCCTAATTCAAGGTGAGTAATTTTAAACAATGCTCCAAGGATTACAATTGCTGCTCCCATACCGTAAGCGAAATTCATTGCTTTTTTGCTTAATAATGCCATAATAATAAAATTTTTGTTGTTAGTTTAATTTAGGTTTGTTAATATAATTATCTTCTTTTCTTTGTAGAAGTAATGTTTGTTCCCATGTAATCTTGAACTGTTCTGAAACCAATATAACTTCTTGCAGTATCTTGATATTCAAAATCTCTTGTACTTACTTGTAGCATGTAGGCAACATCTTTCCAAGAACCACCACGAACAACTTTACGTTTGTTTTTATTATCCAATACATTTGGATTCATTGTTGAAACATATTCGTAAGCACTTGCATCGTAAGCGGAATCAGTCCACTCAGCAACATTACCTGCCATATTATATAAATTATATCCATTTGGATCGTACGACTTTGCCTCTACAGTATATAATGAATTATCTGCTGCATAATCTCCTCTATTAGGCTTGAAGTTAGCTAAGAAACAACCTCTATCGTTTTTAGTATAAGGACCTCCCCAAGGATAAGCACCAGACTCTAAACCTCCTCTTGCAGCATACTCCCACTCTGCTTCTGTTGGCAACCTGAATGAGTTAATTAAATCTCTACCTTTTGTTTTTGACTTAATATAAGTATTTTTCTTAAGTGTTCTCCAAGCACAAAATGCTTTTGCTTGAGTCCATTTCACACCCACAACAGGATAATCACCATATGCTTGATGCCATAAATAATCGTTGTGCATTGGCTCATTATATGAATATGAGAAATCTTTAATCCATACAGTAGTATCTGGATACACTTCAACTTGTTCAGTTTTTATAAAATCTTTTCTTTTACCAACTTTAGCTTTTGCTGCAGCCTGAATATCCATCCATGAATATCTAAACTTTAGCTTAGAAACATCTATAGTCCTTAAACCATTGTATGACTCTGAAATCGGAACATACATACTATCCATAACTTCAACATAATAAGCATCAGGATATTTAGATGTATCTGTAATTAACTTTACTTTTCTATTAAGCTTTCTACCTGCATACGCATCATCATCTGTACCAACACTATAATAGTTTTCATACATATACTTATCATATGGTGTCATTTTTTCTGGTTCAGCATCATTAAAAGCATAATCACCAATACTTCCTGTTGATTTTCCACTTTTGCCTCCACCAGCACTTGCACCTCCACCACCAACTTCATCGGCCATGATTGCTAAACGAACACGAATAGTAGAATCTTTCACCCATTCTACAAACTCACGATATTCACTATTAGTAATTTCTGTTTCATCCATATAAAATGAACGAACTGTAACTGTCTTAGTTGGAGCGTCACCAATATTAGCCAAATCATCGTCTGATTTACCCATAATGTAAGAACCTCCTGGAACCAAAGTCATACCATAAGGTTTCTCTGGATGCCACTTTCTTCCTTTAACTCCTACTAACTCACCTTTATCTCCTGATCCGCCACAGCTAACCAAAAGAGCTGAAAATACTGTAAATGCAATGAATTTCTTCATATAATTTTGGGTTTTTATTGTATTCATAATTTGAGGGCGTAAACCTATTTATTATTTTTTAAAAAAACAATTATTCTAATAAATTTATTTTCACGCACCAAAAGTAGAATTAATTATTAAAACTAAAAAATATTTTATCGATAAAATGCAAAAAATTCCGATAATTGTACAAAAAAAACGTTAAAAAACCTTATTTTACAATACCTTAAGAATTTTTAAAAAAATATCTCAAAACTACTTATATCATATTTTTTCTTTGAAATTTCCACCATCTTTCGGGAAATTCATGATTACATGCCTGTAAATATTCTTCATAAGAACAGGGTAATAACGCTTGTTTTTTTATTTTATTGTTTGAATTTGAAATTTGTTGTGGAATTTCTATCCACCACCTATCTGTCTTGTTACTTTTATAAAAAATTAATTCTTCTTCATCAAAAGGAATAATGTATCTCAAATAATTTTCTTTACTTCCAAAAGGGTATTCATTAGATCTATAATTATAACCTTCAACAAAATACCACATTATTTGTGCTATAAGTACTGCTTCATTTTGGCTACTGTTGTGATTGAAAATACCAAACAAGGATACTCTATCACTAATTCCTGAATATCTTGCTAAGGCGCAAATTTCTTTTCCATCAAATCCATTGGGTTGAAAAAAACTGAAGTTCCCAGAATCTGATGACTTTATTGAAGTTAAATCTAAGCTTACACAATCTGCATCTCTAAATACTGGTTCTGCTAATGCAATATTATTGGAAATTTCGCCTAATCGATATGCATCAAAAAACATTTTTTCAATTAAGTCAATCTCTTCTTGTGAATTGTAATAGGTTTGGAAACCGATGTTTGTATAATTAAATAAATTGTTTGGTTCATCTACAACTATCTTTGACAAGTATGATTCGGATGAAACTGTTTGCTCTTGTTTACCAAAATCAAATTTATTATCGATAGAAACTAAATTAACCATTTGATCTAAATTATCAAAACTCCTATATAAAGCATAAGTCAAATCTTGAGACCCACCAATAACTATGGGTGTTATTTTTTTCTTTATTAATTTAGAAACAATACTTTGTAATGCGTAATAAGTGTCTTCTATCGTGTTTCCAGATTTTATATCCCCTAAATCAGCTATAGTCGCGTTCCAATTACCTGGATAAAGCGTATAATACTGTTTTCTAACAAAAGTCAAATCAACTACTTCGTTTAACTTATTATTTCCTCTATTATCTAAAACTCCGATAATTGCAATTTGAACTTTATCAATATCTGGAAAATTCTCATCTGTATGAAAAACAACTTTGCTTGCCAAATGTTGAGAGGAAAGTTGTTTTAACTCAATAAGCAAATCAATATCTATTGGTTGAAGAAAATCAAATTCCATTTATTATTTCTTTTTTACAGTAGTCTTTTTAGGTGATGCTTTCTTTACTGGTGCTTTCTTTGTCGGTGCTTTTTTCTCAATCATTTCTTGCACCTCTGCCAATGTTAACTTTGAAGCATCTATATCCTTACTAAGTTCAATTTTGATTTTGCCTTTTGTAATTACAGATCTTCCCCAACGTGCTTTCTCTACAAGTATGCCTTCCGAATCCCAGTTATGAATTACTTTATCAATATTTTTTTGAATTTTATCCTCAATTAATTCTGCTATATCTGATTGCGAAAGGTTATCAAAATTGTACTTTTTACTAACATTTATAAAAATCCCATTCCATTTTATAAATGGTCCAAAACGGCCTGTTCCTTTTTGAACAGGTTCATTTTTATATGTTGCGATTGGAGCATCAGCCTGTACTTTTTCATCTATCAAGCTTTGAGCGATTTCCATAGTCACATCCATTGGGTCCATTCCTTTTGGTAACGAAATAAATTGTTTACCAAAACGAACATAAGGACCAAATCGACCATTGTTAACTTCAATTTCTTCTCCTTTATAATTACCTAAATTTTTTGGAAGCAAAAATAAATTTAAAACTTCTTCAAGAGTTATATTACCAATGTTTTGATCTTGTCGTAGACTTGCAAATTGCTTGTCTTCATCATCTGCTTCTCCAATTTGAGCCATCGGTCCAAATTTCCCTAATCGAACCGAAACTTGTTTTCCCGTTTTGGGATCTTTTCCTAAAATTCTTTCTCCACTTTCTCTATCGGCATTTTTCTCAACATCTTGAACATTTGGATGAAAATGCGAATAAAATTCATTCATCATTTTGGACCATTCAATATTTCCTTCTGCTATTTCATCAAAGTCTTGCTCGACTTTTGCGGTAAAGTTATAATCTAAAATAGTTTCGAAATTTTTAACCAAAAAATCTGTTACTATTGTACCTATATCTGTTGGAACTAACTTCCCTTTATCTGAACCTGTATTCTCTTTTAGAACCTTATCGGTAATTTTCCCCGACTTCAAAATCAACTGAGAATAATTACGCTCCTGTCCATCAAGGTTTCCTTTTTCAACATAGTTTCTATTAATGATTGTAGAAATCGTTGGCGCATATGTAGAGGGTCTACCAATACCTAGTTCTTCTAACTTTTTTACTAATGAAGCCTCTGTATATCTTGAAGCGGGTCTTGAGTAGCGTTCGGTTGCTGTAATGTAATTACTTTGAAGTTTTTCGTTTACTTTCAAAACAGGTAACATGCCTTCTTGTTCTTCATCATCGTCGTCGTGCCCTTCTAAATACACTTTTAAAAATCCTTCAAATTTTATAACTTCACCAGAAGCTGTAAAAACATCGTTATGATTATTTGCTTCAACCTTAACATTAGTTCGTTCCAATTCGGCATCACTCATTTGCGAAGCCAAAGTTCTTTTCCATATTAAATCATATAAACGAGCTTGGTCTCTATCAATATTAACTGTATGAAGAGACATGTCTGTAGGTCGTATGGCTTCGTGTGCTTCTTGTGCTCCTTTACTTTTGTTTGCAAAAGTTCTTGGTTTAGAAAACTCTTTTCCGTAGGATTTTATGATTTCAGATTGAGCAGCGTCCATTGCTTCTTTAGAAAGATTAACACTATCGGTTCTCATATATGTTATCAATCCTGCTTCGTACAAACGTTGAGCTAATTGCATTGTCACCCCAACTGGCAGGTATAACTTACGAGCAGCTTCTTGCTGTAATGTTGAAGTTGTAAATGGTGCTGTGGGTGATTTTTTTGTAGGTTTGGTTTCTAAATCAGCTACCTTATATATAGAGTTAATATTTTTATTTAAAAATTCTTCGGCTTCTTTTTTATTAGAAAAATTTTTAGGCAACTTAGCTTTAAATGTTTTTTGCGCTTCATTTACAAATTCGGCTACAATCGAATAACTTGCAACAGCCTTAAAATTTTGAATCTCACGCTCTCTTTCAACAATTAAACGAACTGACACCGATTGCACACGTCCAGCAGAAAGCCCGCCTTTGATTTTTCGCCATAAGACAGGCGACAATTCATACCCAACTAATCGATCTAATACTCTTCTTGCTTGTTGTGCATTTACTAAATTATAATCAATTTCTCGAGGGTTATCAATTGCTTTAAGAATAGCATTTTTTGTAATCTCATGAAAAACAATTCTTTTTGTTTTCTTTTTGTCTAATTTTAATTCTTCAGATAAGTGCCAAGAAATGGCTTCTCCTTCACGGTCCTCATCCGAGGCTAACCAAACCATATCGGCATTTTTTGCTAACGTTTTCAGTTTACTTACCAGCACTTTTTTATCGGGCGAAACTTCATATTTGGGTTTAAACCCATTTTCAACATCTACTCCAATTTCTTTAGATGGCAAGTCGGCAATATGTCCATAACTTGATTCCACTTGATAATCACTTCCTAGAAATTTTTCAATAGTTTTTGCCTTAGCGGGTGACTCTACGATAACTAAATTCTTTGCCATATCACATTTGTTTGTTCGGCAAAAGTAGAAGATTTTTTTAAATATTGTGCTTTTAATCGAAAATTTGAGTTTTTTAACGATAACATAGATCTGAATATTGGAAACTTAGATTATTCTATTCTAAAAACTTTTGTTAAATCACACCTGTCATCTTGTCATATTTTATAATTTAGTATTATCTTTGCTAGAGAATTTGACCTATGGAAAAGATTATTGAAGAAAATAAACAAGGACAAAGTTTGGTTCTTGAAAATAAAAAAGAAAACACTAAAAAACTTTATATAGAAAGTTATGGTTGCGCCATGAATTTTTCTGACAGCGAAATAGTAGCTTCTATATTGGTTGATGGTGGATATAACACAACTCAAGTGCTTGAGGAAGCCGATTTGGTTTTGGTTAATACCTGCTCCATAAGAGATAAAGCCGAACAAACCATTCGCAAACGTTTGGAAAAATACAACGCTGTAAAAAGGGAAGTAAATCCTAAAATGAAGGTTGGTGTTTTAGGTTGTATGGCCGAAAGATTAAAAGACAAGTTTCTTGAAGAAGAAAAGATTGTTGATTTAGTTGTTGGACCAGATGCCTACAAAGATTTACCAAATTTATTAGCTGAAGTTGAAGAAGGCAGGGATGCAATTAATGTTATTCTTTCAAAAGAAGAGACTTATGGTGATATCTCGCCAGTAAGGCTAATGAGTAATGGAATAACTGCTTTTGTATCTATTACACGAGGATGTGACAATATGTGTACATTTTGTGTTGTCCCGTTTACTCGTGGTCGTGAACGCAGTCGTGAACCTCAAAGTATTTTGAATGAAATTAAAGATTTATGGGATAAAGGATATAAAGAAATTACCCTTCTAGGTCAAAATGTAGATAGCTACTTATGGTATGGAGGTGGTTTGAAAAAAGATTTTGACAAAGCTTCAGAAATACAAAAGGCTACATCGATTGGTTTTGATCAGTTATTAGAAATGGTTGCTGTTTCTTTTCCAAAAATGCGTATTCGTTTTTCTACTTCAAATCCGCAAGACATGCATGAAGAAGTTTTACATGTTATAGCGAAACATCCTAATATTTGCAAACATATTCATTTACCTGTACAATCAGGCAGTAATCGTATTTTAAAGGAGATGAATCGCCTTCACTCTCGAGAAGAATACATTGAACTGATTAATAAAATTAACACCATTATTCCAAACTGTGGTATAACACAAGACATGATAGCTGGTTTCCCAAGCGAAACAGAAGAAGACCATCAAGATACGCTAAGCTTAATGGAACATGTGAAGTATAGTTTTGGTTATATGTATGCCTATTCTGAAAGACCAGGGACACTAGCCGGAAGAAAAATGGAAGATGATGTACCAGAAGAAACCAAACTTCGCCGATTACAAGAAATTGTAGATTTACAAAGAAATCACAGTGCCTTCAGAACACAAGAATTCTTAGGACAAACTGTAGAAGTTTTAATAGAAAAAGAGTCCAAAAAATCACCAAATGACTGGTCAGGAAGAAATTCGCAGAGTATCACAGTGGTTTTTCCTAAAGAAAACTATAAAATTGGAGATTTTGTAAACGTAAAAATCAACAATTGTACCAGTGGAACGTTAATTGGCAAAGCTGTTGGATTGAGTGAAATGAATTAAACAAAAGTTTAAAAGTTTTGGGATATGGAAAAAGAAATTATTTTTTAATATACATAACTAAAGATAAACAAAAGTCAATAGAAAAGCATATCTAACAAGACAACTAATATAGTGCGAATTAAAGGAATTTTTTAATTCACTAAATAATATAAAAGAGTTTAAAATAAATATTATTAAGATTCATCTTCAATCTTTTAATGACAAGATTGTGAAGAAACTTGAAAACTTAAACTTTAAACTTTTAAACCTCTTCGATGGAAACAGTACAAAGTATAAAACAACGATTTGAGATTATTGGAAACGATCCAAAACTCAATCGAGCAATAGAAAAAGCTATTCAGGTTGCGCCTACTGATATTTCGGTATTAGTTGTAGGTGAGAGTGGTGTCGGGAAAGAAAGTATTCCAAAGATTATTCATTCTCTTTCGCATAGAAAACATGGTAAATACATTGCCGTAAACTGCGGAGCAATCCCAGAAGGCACAATAGACAGTGAGCTTTTTGGTCATGAAAAAGGTGCTTTTACAGGCGCAACTGGAACACGTGAAGGTTATTTTGAAGTAGCCGATGGCGGAACGATTTTCCTTGATGAAGTTGGCGAACTACCCCTTACAACACAAGTGCGTTTACTTCGTGTTCTCGAAAATGGAGAATTCATAAAAGTGGGTTCATCTCAGGTCCAAAAAACCAATGTTCGTATAGTAGCCGCAACCAATGTAAATTTATTTGACGCAATCGAAAAAGGAAAGTTTCGCGAAGACCTATATTATCGTCTAAGTACTGTTGATATTATGCTGCCTCCACTTCGTGAACGAAAAGATGATATTCATTTGCTTTTCAGAAAATTTTCGGCCGATTTTGCACATAAATACAAAATGCCACCGTTAAAACTGGATGAAAATGCAGTTCAAGTTTTACAAAAATTCAGATGGAGTGGAAACATACGTCAATTGCGAAATGTAGCCGAACAAATTTCTGTTTTAGAAACCAACCGTGATATTTCTGCCAACACACTTTTATCCTATTTACCTCAAGAAGGAACCAATTTACCTTCGGTAATTAGTGGAAAAAAGGCTGAAAATGATTTTTCTACCGAAAGAGATATCTTATACAAAGTCCTTTTTGATATGAAAAGCGATTTAAATGATTTGAAAAAACTAACGTTAGAATTAATGAAAAATGGTTCGGCAAAAGTTCAGGAAATTAACACTAACTTGATTCAAAAAATTTATGGCTCAAACGAAAGTGAAATTTCATTTGAAGAAGAACCAAGAACTGCTGTTTATAATTCAGAATTTAAAGCCCCAACCAACAATGATGATTTTCAAGAAAATGACGACAATTATCTTTTTGCAGAAACAGTTGAAGAAGAAGAAATTTTAAAATTAGAGCAAAAAGAAATTGAATTAATCAAAAAATCATTAGAAAAGAACAAAGGAAAAAGAAAAGCCGCAGCCGATGAATTAGGAATTTCAGAAAGAACTTTGTATAGAAAAATTAAACAATTTGATTTGTAATAAATTTATTAATATCAAAAAGTGTACTTTTGAAATTGAATGCTGAAAGTAATTGATAACACGTTTATGAAAAAAATATATTTTATAATTGCCATTATTTTATTCTTAACAAATAGTTGTTCGGTATACAATTTTACTGGAACTGGAAAAATTGATGCCAAAACATTTCAAGTTAATTATTTTCAGAATAATGCTGAACTTGTACAACCAGGAATAGAAAGAACATTCACTTTACGACTACAAGATTTAATTCAAAATCAAACCAATCTAAACTTGATTAGCTCTGGTGGTGACTTGCTTTATGAAGGTGAAATTGTAGATTTTAGAATCACACCTATGACCGCAACAGCAGATCTAAAGGCAGCCCAAAACAGACTAACCATAGCCGTCAATGTTCGATTTAGCAATAAAAATAAAGAGTCAGACAATTTTGAAAAACGTTTTTCCTTTTTTTATGATTACCCAGCTACCAAACAACTAATCGGTTCAGACCTAACCACAGCATTAGACGAAATTTTTGAAAGAATAACACAAGATATTTTTAATGAATCACTAGCCAAATGGTGATACATTTAATCCTTTTTTAGTATTTTTACATCAATAAAAAAAATTGTCAATGACAACATCGGAAATTACAACTTTACTCAACAAACCATTCTTTGTCAATGACACCCAAACGTTGGCTCTAGAGAAAGTTGTGCAAGAATTTCCATATTTTCAAAGCGCTCGTGCATTATATCTAAAGGGTTTATATAATCAAAACAGTTTCAAATATAATTATGCTTTAAAAATTACTGCTGCACATACAATTGATAGGAGCATATTGTTTGACTTTATCACTTCGGATGAGTTCACAACAATCAATGAAGAAAAAAATACAATAAACGAAAGTGAGCTATTAGAAATTCCTGTAGAAAACAGTGTCGTTGTAGCCCCATATAAAATTGAGCAATCCATAATTGATTCTATAAAAGCATCTAGAAACGAAATTGAAGATGACAATAGCGACATAACAGATCCCGTATTTGAAATAGCAAAAGAAAATCTAGAAATAGGAAAACCTTTAGAATTCTCATCAACCGAAAAACATTCATTTCAAGAATGGTTACAGTTGGCAAAAGCAAAGCCAATAACTAGGGAAGACACTTCAATTATAAAAGAAATTTCTGAAACCGATTTAGAAAAACAAAAAAAAAATGAACTAATCGATAAATTCATTGAAGCAAATCCAAAAATTCCGCCAATAAAAGCTAATTCAACCGTTTCAAACTTTATTTTTGAGCCTTCAAAAGAAGATAATTCTTATTTAATGACCGAAACTTTAGCTCGCGTTTACCTAGAACAACACAAATATCAGAAAGCAATTCAAGCATATGAAATATTAATTTTGAAATATCCAGAAAAAAGTAGTTTCTTTGCAGACCGAATTTTAGATATTAAGAATTTACAACAAAATAATAATACATAACAATGAGCACATTTTCAATTTTTTTAGTTTTAATAACTATAGTTTGTTTTTTACTAATCATCGTCATAATGGTACAAAATCCTAAAGGAGGTGGATTATCATCTTCTATTGGTGGATCACAAATGCTAGGAGGCGTTCAAAAAACAACTGATTTTCTAGACAAAAGCACATGGACATTGGCAACAGTACTAATGGTATTGATATTACTTTCAAGCTTAAGTTTCACAGGAACACTTGGTGATGCAGACTCAAAAATTATTGATAAAACAGAAGCAGCTACGACAAAAGAGTCAACTCCAGCTACCAAAACTCCAGTAGAAAATGCACCTGCTGCACCTGCTCCATCAAAATAATATATAAAAATATAATCAAAATGCCAGCCTGTCAAAGCTGGCATTTTTTTTGGCAAAATGTCAGTTTTTTTGAGTTGGCATAATTTCTGAAATAATAAATGCAACAAATAAATTATAACTTAATTAAAATATATTGATTATGAGTTTAAACATTAAACCTCTTTCAGACCGTGTAATTGTTGAACCAGCAGCTGCCGAAACGCAAACAGCTTCTGGAATTATAATTCCTGACACTGCCAAAGAAAAGCCTCAAAAAGGAACTGTTGTTGCAGTAGGAAATGGAAAAAAAGACCAACCAATGACTGTAAAAGTTGGCGATAGTGTTCTTTACGGTAAATACGCAGGTACCGATCTAAAATTTGATGGTAAAGATTATTTGATTATGAGAGAAGATGATATTCTTGCAATTATTTAACAATACAAATATTCGAATTTAGATTTAAGAAGTATAAAATTTAAACAAATAATAAAATGGCAAAAGATATAAAATTTGATATAGAAGCACGTGACGGTTTAAAACGTGGTGT
Organism: uncultured Flavobacterium sp.; assembly: GCA_964558625.1. Taxonomy (GTDB): domain Bacteria; phylum Bacteroidota; class Bacteroidia; order Flavobacteriales; family Flavobacteriaceae; genus Flavobacterium. Next base: position 13,859 of record CAZLEU010000014.1, on the reverse strand, counting down.
TGATGCACTAGCAAATGCAGTAAAAGTAACACTTGGACCAAAAGGTCGTAATGTAATTATTGGAAAATCGTTTGGTGGTCCAAATGTAACTAAAGATGGTGTTACCGTTGCAAAAGAAATTGAATTGAAAGATCCATTGGAAAATATGGGGGCACAAATGGTGAAAGAAGTTGCCTCAAAAACTAACGATTTAGCTGGAGATGGAACTACAACTGCAACTGTTTTGGCACAAGCAATCGTAAAAGAAGGATTAAAAAACGTTGCCGCTGGAGCTAATCCGATGGACTTAAAACGTGGTATAGACAAAGCTGTTGAAGCAATTGTTGTTGATCTTGGAAAACAATCTCAAGAAGTTGGTTCTTCATCAGAAAAAATAAAACAAGTTGCTTCAATTTCTGCAAACAACGATGAAGTAATAGGTGATCTAATTGCCACTGCATTTGGAAAAGTAGGAAAAGAAGGTGTAATTACCGTTGAAGAAGCAAAAGGAACTGAAACCTATGTAGATGTTGTAGAAGGGATGCAATTTGATAGAGGATACTTATCACCCTATTTTGTTACAAATCCTGATAAAATGAATGTAGAATTAGACAACCCTTACATTCTTTTATACGACAAAAAAGTATCATCACTCAAAGAATTACTTCCTATTTTAGAACCTGTAGCACAATCTGGAAAACCATTATTGATTATTGCAGAAGATGTTGATGGAGAAGCATTATCAACTTTGGTTGTAAACAAACTTCGTGGTGCCTTAAAAATTGCTGCTGTAAAAGCCCCTGGTTTTGGAGACAGAAGAAAAGCAATGCTAGAGGACATTGCTATTCTAACTGGTGGAACTGTCATTGCAGAAGAGAGCGGTTACACGTTAGAAAATGCAACGTTAGAAATGCTTGGAACAGCAGAAAAAATATCAATCGACAAAGACAACACAACTATCGTAAATGGAGCTGGAAATGCTGATTTGATCAAAAACAGAGTCAATCAAATCAAAAGTCAAATGGAAACTACAACTTCCGACTATGATAGAGAAAAATTACAAGAACGTTTGGCAAAATTAGCTGGTGGTGTGGCTGTTCTTTATGTTGGTGCTGCTTCCGAAGTAGAAATGAAAGAGAAAAAAGATCGAGTAGATGATGCTTTACATGCAACTCGTGCAGCAGTAGAAGAAGGAATTGTCGCAGGTGGTGGTGTGGCTTTGTTAAGAGCAAAAAATGTTTTAGCATCATTAACAGCTGACAATGCAGATGAAGCTACTGGAATTCAAATCGTTTCCCGTGCTGTTGAAGCTCCTCTAAGAACAATTGTTGAAAATGCTGGTCTTGAAGGTTCAGTAGTGGTAGCAAAAGTTTCTGAAGGGAAAGGCGATTTTGGTTATAACGCTAAAACGGATGAATATGTTGACATGTTAAAAGCAGGAATCATTGATCCTAAAAAAGTAACCCGTGTAGCATTAGAGAACGCTGCCTCTGTTGCAGGAATGATTCTTACTACCGAATGTGCTTTAGTAGAAATCAAAGAAGAAAATGCAGGTGGTGGAGCACCTATGGGTGGCGGCATGCCAGGCATGATGTAATTATTTAAAGTGGGAAATACAAAACTTTAAAAAATAAAAAAATCCGTCTCGTTAAAGAACTTGACGGATTTTTTATTTTTGGATATTCTATTCTTCCAAATGAACTGTTTTCTTGAATAATTTCCATAAAACTGGAAAAGTAGTTATCAAAATTATTCCAATTACAATATATTCAATATAATGTTTTAAATCTATTCCAAATTGAGTTAGAAACAATTCATACAAGTAGTGGCCTGCCAAAATCATTGTAAACGACCAAAGAACAGAACCTAGAATATTAAAAAACATAAATTTCTTTTTATCCATCGAAACTATTCCAGCAATTACTGGTGCAAATGTCCTGAAAATGGGTAAAAAACGAGCAAAAACAATCGCTTTACTTCCATATTTATCAAAGAAATCTTTCGATTGATATAAATATTTCTTTTTAAAAAAGAAACTGTCTTCTCTTTTATACAAGTAAGTTCCACTTTTTGAACCAAACCAATAACCTACCATATTTCCAAGAATTCCCATACCAGAAACAACTGTTGCTAATAAAATTACGTTAAGAAAATCGCTTCCAGTAGAAAATTCTCTCATCAAACTTTCACTATATATTCCGCAAAGAAACAATAAACTATCACCTGGCAAAAAGAAACCTGCAAGCAAGCCTGTTTCGGCAAAAACGATAAATAAAACGACGTACAAACCTATTTTAATACCCCCAAATTCCAATAGAATGTAAAATTCAGGGTTGAAGAGTTGTTTCCAATCAAAGTCAGTCATAAGAATTCTAATAGTATTTTAGGTTGTGAAAGTAACTATAATTTATTTGATTTGGTAATCTTAATTGCTTTTTTGACTAAAATATAACATAATTTCTATTCTTTATAAAAAATCAAATTTTGCAATAATGTTAATGAAACTGTATGATTCATAACATCACTTCCTGATTTTGAATTTAATAGTTGATTCATATAAGCAATCTCAAACCGAATACTATTTTTATAATTAAAACCTATTCCAGCAATGAATCTATTTTGGTCAAAAAATTTTGAATTTACTTGATTGTTTCCAATGTTAACAAAAATTTCGTCTTGTAAAACAAGATACATTTCTTCATTCCCTGATTTAAAATCAGATAAATGAATCAAATGTCTATTCAAATATCGAAATCTATTCTGGTAATTGGTTGCCTCTTTTTGTACAACATTATTCTTAAGCTGAATATCATCTACAAATCGTTGCTCAAGCCTAAATCTATTAATGAAATTATTTTTATCATTATTCCATTTGTGATTCAACTGAAATTGTTCCCATATTCTATCTTCATTAAAATACTCATCTAAACCTTTATTAAAGGTATTGATCAATCCGTAACCAATAGTAACCGAAGCATTTTTATTCAAATTATAGAAACCACCTAAACGAAACAAACTTTGATTACTCATTTTCAATTCATCATCAAGTCTAAAACTAGCTTCTATATGATACCCAAGTTTAGGCGAAACATTATACTGTCCTAGATAAGAAAACCAATTGGCTTGATTATGTTTTATTTCTTGTGAAAAAAATGGCATTGAAAATAGCAATAAAACTATTCTTATTCCAATTACAGTTCTTTTGTTTCTCATTTTGTAAATATACCAAAATTAAAAACAACTAACTTTATTTTCTTTCATACATACAACATCCGTGAAGCTTCCCATATTCTTCATCGGTTGCTTTAACCTCGTCAGTATCATGCCCTACTTTTGCAATCGCTTTTTTCACATCCAATAACGAACTTTTCTCCTCATTCATTATTAAATGTAAAGTATGATCATCAATATGCCATTCTGCACTTTTTACTCCTTTTACGGAATAGGCAGCTTTTTCGATACGTTTTTTACACATTTCACAATTACCGTTTACATCGATATTGTATTTTGCATTCTTATTCTTTTTTTCTTGTGCATGTGTAGAAAATGTTACTAACAATAACATCATTCCAAAAATTATATTTTTCATTTTTTATTAATTAAGTTTAATTATTATAATTGTGAAACCCTATTTGAGAAATATTTGCAAATTCATTTTTAAAATTTCTAAAATCCTTATTACACGTACTTATTTTATTTTGAAGCGCAATCCAGCATAATACATTTGACCAAAAACAGGCGCATATAAAATTGAAGTGTCAAAATGCGTTCCAAAAGGATTATGTTTGCCTAAAATAGCATTTTCTTGTTTATAGTTTCCTATATTTTCTCCACCAATATACATTTCAAAAGTGCTTGAAAAAGTTCTTGTAATTTGTGTATTCATTACTACAAATGAAGGTGAAAACGTTGGCAACCTATCGGCAACCGGATTGGTTGAAGTTGTTGGCAATTGTTGTTTACCTAGCCAATTAAGCGTGTAATCAAACTTCCATTGTTGTCCTTTTTCTTTGATATGTGTTTCAAATTCAATATTTCCAAAGAAACGATGTTTGGCTTGCAATGGTCGCTGATAAGTTCCAGATAAATAATCGGTCGCAATGTCATAATATTTGTAAGCAGTTCTCAAATTAAGATGCTTAATAATTTCCAAATTGAAATCTACTTGTAAACTATTGGCATACGAACGTCCTTTTAAATCATAAAACAAAACCTGCTGTGGACTTTGCATCACATCTACAATAGCTTGATTTTGAAAATCGGTTCGATAAAAATCGATTGTAAAGTCAGCATTTTTCTGAAATAATTTAAAATTTTGAGTAAAACTCATTCCATAATTCCATGCAATTTCTGGATTTAAACCATAAACTTTTCCGCTCGTATCTATAACAGAAAACACTCTTGAACTGGCAAACAGATTTTGATTTTCAGCATAAATATTAGCAGCTCTTTTTCCACGACCCACAGAAAATCGAAAAACCGATTTTTCCCAAGGATTATATTTTACATGTAATCTTGGCGTAACAAAAATACCTAGCCTATTGTGGTAATCCAATCGGCCTCCAAATGTGTAACTGAATTTATCTAGATTATCAAAGTTATATTCAAAAAAAGCACCAACCGAATTATCTATTCTACTCACATCATTTAGATTCACAAATTCGGTATATTTATCATATGTAAAATTCAATCCAGTCGAAAATTTATGCATCGTGTTATTGATGATTGAATTGAAAATTAAATTAGAATAATAACTTTGCTGTTTGATATCATACTGATTTAATCCAAAATAAGAATCTTGATTATGATTACTATAAGCATTTTGAAAACCAATACTTTGAAAAGGCATATCCTTAAAAACATATCCTATTTTGGATGAAAAATCCAATCGTTCGGTATTAATCTCAGAACCCCAATGATTGGTTGTTAATTTATCTATAACTGGATTGAAGTCGTATTCACCAGTTTGCTTTTCATCTTTCATAAATTTTAGATTAAAGAAAGAAACCCAACCCGTTTCAGGATTTGAATATTGCCAACGATTGGTTAAATTTACCTGTTTCCCAAGTGGATTATCAAGAAAATGATCATGATTCATATCGTTTTTGGCTACTCTTGCATTCCCATGAATAAACAAGCTTGTAGCCCATTTGTCGGATATCTTTTTATTGAAATGTGTATTCAGTTCATATCTCGAATCGGTTGAACCATAAGCATTCAGAAAAAAAGGAATGTCTTTTAATGGTTTTAATAACTCGGTATTTATTTGTCCCGAAATACTTTCATAACCGTTTACAACACTTCCAGCTCCCTTTGTAATTTGAATACTTTCAACCCAAGTTCCGGGTGTAAATGACAATCCATATGCTTGAGAAGCACCACGAACAGATGGAATATTTTCTTCGGTTATCATCAAATACGGACTAGTTAAACCTAACATTTTAATTTGTTTGGTTCCAGTCAAGGCATCCGAAAAATTAACATCAATTGATGGATTTGTTTCAAAACTTTCTGCTAAGTTACAGCAAGCAGCTTTTAATAATTCCTTACTTGAAACTAACGTTGTATTTGAAGTAAGTGATAACGATTTTTGTATTCCTTTTTTCTTTTTTTCAACCTTAACCTCTTCTAAATTTTCTTGAGAAAATGCCATTGTAAAAAAAAGTAACGTTAAGAATAACGCATATTTTTTCATTGAGTAATATTTAATATTTATATAAAGTTTTAAACTAAATAAATATTAAATCTAACCAAAAAGCGTATAACAACAATAGAGTTTGTATAGTGGTGGCGCGTTTGAATCACAATAATATATTCTATTTTGCGCCGTTAATGATGTTGGATAAAAAACAAAATTAAAAGAATTAAAATCATGATAAATAAAAATAGAATCCAAATCGAAAGAAATGGTTTTTATCACCACTTTTTCAGTTTTATTTTCAAGCTTTACTTCTCTATCAGAACAACACTTTTTGTGTGTAACAGCTTTTTTTGCACAACATACTTTTTCTACCTGTAATGGTTTCTGATTTGCAAAATAATTAGTATCATCACAAACCTCTTCTCTAGAAAAAACTGAAGAAATTGCGGCAATCTTTCCTTCACAATAATGAACATTAAAAGCCAATCCCGAATTGGATACCAAAACGAAAAAAGCTAAAAATAAACAAATGTGTTTTCTAATTTGCATGGAGCAAAGTTATGAAAAAGAATGAATTGAAATCATAAATAAATGTTATTTCATTTTTTCTTGATAATAAAAAGCGGGTATAAAAAGAATTAGAAAAATTGGCTGGATGATAAAGCGTCGTAGATAGAACAACGTTAATTTTTCGGCAGGAAAGAATTTTAATGTAAAAAAGAAACTTATCATCAAAATGATTCCAAAAACTGAAAACAAGAAAATAGAAAACTTAATGATTTTATTGTTTTTAAATAACACATATAACAACGCCAATGAAATCATCGAATTAAGGTAAAATCGAAATCCTAAACTCAAGAATAACTTTATTGGATTGGTTTTTGGCAAAGGCAGATTAGAATATTCTCTTTTAAAATAATCTAAAAAAGGATCATAAAAAATAGTGTTTTCAAAAGCTCTTATGGCAATCAAAAGCAATAATAAGAATACTCCAAAACCAACTCGCTTTTTATTTTTTAATAGATTTTTTAGCATAAAACGAAAATTTATTTACCCAAATTACCCAAAGCAGAAATACCGTACCATATATAACTAGTGGAAACAAAACGCCATGAAGAAACTCTTTATGCTCTGGAAAATTATACATCAATACGACTAATAAAGCAATTCGAATTACATTCAAAATATGAATTATCATTGACCCAAAAGCAATATACAAAAAAGTAGTTTTAACTTTTCCAGAAAAAGCAATAATAAAACTCACAAACAAGATTATCACACTTAATCCATTACAACCTTCAATAACTCTTGCAACCCATTTTTGATTGTATATCAATTTTATACTTGGTTCTGTTGTGTGCTTTATTATTTCGGCATCACAATCAAAAAAAAGCAATAACTCCACTGTTTGACTAGAAATCAATTGAGTAAAACCATCAACTTGATTGTTTTTAACATCAAAACTATTCAAATAGCTTTGGTAAATAAAAGTTAGGATTAAATAACTAATTAAGAATTTACCTAAAAACAGTAAAAATGGTTTGTATTCTATTAAATAATGCTTCACTTGAAAATTTTTAACAAATTTATATATTTTTAAGTTGGTTAATTAAATACTTTTGCTAAAATTTAAAATAATGACTTTTCAAGAACTAAAACCTTTAGTTAGTAAGATTGTAGAAGCAGCTACATTTTCAAAAGAACAAAAACTTCAAGAAATTTGTGATTTGTTAAAAAAAGAAATTAGTTACTATGATTGGGTTGGCTTTTACTTTGCTAATCATGAAGCAAAAACTTTACAGCTTGGACCATACGCAGGCGCAGAAACAGATCATACTATAATTCCTTTTGGAAAAGGAATATGTGGTCAAGTAGCTGTTTCAAATAAAAACTTTGTAGTTCCCGACGTAAAAGCACAAGATAATTATATAGCGTGTAGTCTTACTGTAAAATCAGAAATTGTAGTACCTCTTTTTGTAAACGGAATCAACATAGGACAAATAGATATTGATAGCCATGTCCTTGATCCATTTACAAACGAAGACGAACTATTTTTAGAATTTGTAAATCAGGAAATTGCAAGGCTTTATTAGAATTTTTAAAAAAAATGCATTTCGTATTTCGTATTCCGTATTTTTTTCTACCTTTGCACTCGAATTGGGAAACGCCTAATTCATACATAATAATCATTTAAATAATATTAGCATGTACTTAACTAAAGAAGTTAAAGCAGAAATCTTCGAAAAATTTGGAGGAAAAGCAGAAAACACTGGTTCTGCAGAAGGACAAATCGCTTTGTTCACACACAGAATTAACCACCTAACTGAGCACTTGAAAAAAAATCGTCATGATTACAACACAGAGCGTTCATTGGTAAAATTAGTAGGAAAAAGAAGAAGTCTTCTTGACTACTTAAAGAAGACCGAGATCAATAGATATCGTGAGATTATTAAAGTATTGAATATTAGAAAATAATCAATATACAAAAGAGGTGCTCACGCGCCTCTTTTTTTTGAACTAAATTCATATTGCCTATTGGGGTATTGGAAATAAAAAAGTTGGTTTTTCATTGGGTTTTAGACAATAACTACACAACAACAACACAACTAAAACCCATTGTTTAATCAAGGAAAAAAAATTATGATTCCACAAGTTACAAAAGAAGTTATCGATTTAGGAGATGGAAGAAGTATCTCAATCGAAACTGGAAAACTGGCCAAACAAGCAGATGGTTCAGTAGTAGTGCGTTTAGGCGACTGTATGTTATTAGCAACAGCAGTATCGGCAAGAACATCCAATCCTGGTGTTGACTTTTTGCCACTTACGGTAGATTACCGTGAAAAATTTGCAGCAGCTGGAAGGTTTCCTGGCGGATTTTTCAAAAGAGAAGCTCGTCCTAGTGATAGTGAAGTATTAACAATGCGTCTTGTTGACCGTGTTTTACGTCCACTTTTCCCAGACGATTATCATGCTGAAACACAAGTAATGATTCAGTTAATGTCGCATGACGACAATGTTATGCCAGATGCATTAGCAGGTTTAGCAGCATCTGCCGCATTAGCTGTATCAGACATTCCATTCTACAATTTAATTTCTGAGGTTCGTGTCGCACGTATCGATGGAAAATTAGTAATCAATCCAAGTAGAGCAGAATTAGAAAAATCCGATATCGATATGATGATTGGTGCTTCTTTAGATTCTGTCGCTATGGTTGAAGGAGAAATGAAAGAAATTTCAGAAGCAGAAATGGTAGAAGCAATTAAATTTGCTCATGAAGCTATTAAAACTCAAATTTTGGCACAACAACGTTTACGAGAAGCTGTTGGTTCTCCTGCTTACAGAACGTATGAAGGTGAAGTTGAAGATGAAGCTATTTACAAAAAAGTAAAAGCAGCCGCTTATGATAAATGTTATGCTATTGCTCAAGAAGCTTCAGGAAAAAGTGAAAGAGGTGAAAAATTTGCAGCCGTAAAAGAAGAATGTAAAGCCTTATTTACTGAAGAAGAATATGCAGAAAATGCTGACTTAGCTGGCTTAGTTGGGAAATACTTCTACAAAACAAACAAAGAAGCCGTTCGTAATGTAATTCTTGAAAAAGGAATTCGTCTTGACGGAAGAAAAACAACCGAAATCAGACCAATTTGGTGTGAAACAGATTACTTACCATCTGTTCACGGTTCTTCATTATTTACTCGAGGAGAAACCCAAGCATTAGCAACTGTAACTTTAGGAACCTCAAGAGAAGCCAATCAAATTGATTCACCATCTGAACAAGGAGAAGAAAAATTCTATTTACACTATAATTTCCCACCATTTTCAACAGGAGAAGCTAAACCACTAAGAGGAACTTCAAGAAGAGAAGTGGGTCATGGAAATTTGGCACAACGTGCCTTAAAAAATATGATTCCTGCCGATTGTCCCTACACAATTCGTGTAGTTTCTGAAGTATTAGAATCTAATGGTTCTTCATCTATGGCAACCGTTTGTGCTGGTACAATGGCGTTGATGGACGCAGGAGTTCAAATGGTAAAACCTGTTTCTGGTATTGCAATGGGATTAATTACCGATGGTGAAAAATTTGCAGTTTTATCGGATATTTTGGGCGATGAAGATCACTTAGGTGACATGGACTTCAAAGTTACAGGAACAAAAGACGGAATTACAGCTTGCCAAATGGATATCAAAATCGAGGGATTGAGATATGATATTATGGAACAAGCATTGGGTCAAGCACGTGATGGTCGTATGCATATTTTAGGCAAAATAACCGAAACTATCGCTACACCAAGACCAGACGTTAAAAAACATGCTCCAAAAATCATCACAAGAACAATTCCTGGTAACTTTATTGGTGCATTAATTGGACCTGGCGGAAAAGTAATTCAAGATTTACAAAAAGCTACGGGTACTACTATTGTTATTAATGAAGTTGACGAGCAAGGTGTTGTTGAAATTTTGGGAACTGACCCTGATGGAATTGCAGCAGTTTTGGCCAAAATTGATTCTATCATCTTCAAACCTCAAATGGGTGAAGCTTATGAAGTGAAAGTAATTAAAATGTTAGATTTTGGTGCTGTTGTAGAATATACAGCTGCTCCTGGAAATGAAGTTTTATTACACGTATCAGAGTTAGCTTGGGAAAGAACTGAAAATGTTGCCGATGTTGTAAAAATGGGCGATGTGTTTATGGTGAAATACTTAGGTGTTGACCCTAAAACTAGAAAAGAAAAAGTCTCTAAAAAAGCGCTTTTACCAAGACCTCCAAGAGAAGAGAAAAAAGACGCTCCAAAAGGAGAATAATTTAAACCTTTCATATTATAAAAACCCCAATTCATTCAGTTGAGTTGGGGTTTTGGTTTTTTACCCATTTCTTTAAGATGTTTGAAATGAGATTTCATCATATTTAAAAGTGTCTTATTATGATATGGTAATTGAAAACTTAAAGTCTCTTTTTCAATAATAGGATTTATCAAATCGTAGGAGGTATGACATAAATTTGGAAACAAATGATGAGCAGCATGACAATTTGCGCCTCCACTCAAAAATTGTGCAAAATAATTATTAGGATTCCAATCACAACTTGTTTTCAATTGATGAACAGCCCAAGAATCAGTAAGCATATCGTCTGAAATATCAGGATAAAGAGCTTCCTCAAAAAAATGTGTTCCAACAAGCATTAAAACAAACAGTAATGAAGTGAAAGCACTTGTAGTTAAGTATGTAATAATTATAAAATAATAATGATTATTTGTAAATAAGATAGGTAAAACTAACACTAACAAAAAATAGAAAATCTTAAAAGCAGAAAATCTTAAATATAACTCAACCTCATTAACTCCTGCCCTCATCCATTTATACTTTTTAGTAAATAAATATATCCAATCACCAATAAAAACAGAATGTAGTAATGCCAACATATACACAAAAGGCGCGTAAATATATTGAAAACTATGAAACCATTTTCTTTTATGGCAAGGAGCTAACCTTAAAAACGGATTCTCATCAATATCTATATCACTTCCTTCAACATTTGCATACAGATGATGAGAACGGATATGACGCAAACCCCATAACAAAGGATCAATACCAACCGTAATGAAACTAAAAAAATGTAAAACTTGATTTGCCTTTTTGTTTTTAAATGCTGTATTATGTGAGGCATCATGCCCTAAAGAAAATCCAATCAACAAACCAGATAATTGAAAAATTAAAAACAATATCCAAAAGTAAAGTTTACTATCACATAAAAAAAGTGACATATAACTTCCGTATGCAACAATAAACCAAAACAATCCTTTTATCCAAAAAAAAATTGTTCCATAACTATATTTTGCAACATCAATTTCTGAATAAACTTTGTTTTTTAAAGAAGAATAAAACAATTTTTGATCAGCAGATTTATTAAATTTTAGTTTTTTCATAAAAATTAGTTTTAAAATTACATGTCAAAATTATTGCAATAAACACAATTGAATTAGCGATAAATAATAAATAAATTTTATATATTTGTGATTATCACAAAAAATGAATAATCAAGAACTACTTTTAAAGGAAATTAGAAAGCTGATTTCAACTTCATTGAATGATGAAATTTCTGCAATACTCAATATTAGTTATGATGCTGCCCACAGAAGAGTTTCAGGGAAAAGTAAATTTTCTATTGATGAAACATTGCAATTGGCATATCATTTCAACATTTCGTTAGACAAATTATTTTTGAAAAATGATAAGGTTATTGTCGAAAAAACTATTGAAATCACTTCGTTAAATGATATGCTTTCTTACTTTAAAAAATCTGCAGAGAAAATTGAACAACTAGCAAATAATGAAAATGTAACCTTATATTATTCTGCTAAAGATATTCCACTATTTTATTTTATGGATGGAACCATTATTTCAAAATTCAAAGTGTATGTTTGGTTGAAATTATTAAATCCAAACCAATCGGATATTTCTTTTGAAAATTTTGTTATTGATGAATCGTTTATGGGACACACTCAAAAATTGAAAAAAATATACGAAAAAGTTACGGTGAAAGAAGTTTGGAATGACACTACAATAAACAGTAGTTTGCAGCAAATACTTTACTTTTATGAATCTGGATTACTTAACTTTAAAAGTGCAACAGCTCTATGTTTAGATTTAAAGCGAATTTTAAATCTGATAAAAGAAAAATCTAACCTATCAAACTCTAACTATTCCATTTTTTATAATGAATTGATTCTATTGAATAACAATATGCTTATTGAAACCAATGAAAAGCTCACAATGTTTATCCCTTATACATTATTGGGTTATTTTATAACAGACAATCAAGAAAGCTCAAAAAATGTGCATCAATTTTTCAGTCAACAAATTCAGAATTCAAAATTATTAAATCAATCAGGAATTAAAGAACAAAATTTATTTTTCAATAGAGCCTTCAGAAAAATTGATTATTACTTAGAACGATTAAACAATCAAGTTGATTTATTTTTTTAAAATTGATTAAACCTTTTGTAACTTTTTTGCAACCCTTTACGTATAATAACATGAACACTTTAAAGTAAAGGAGAAAAATACACATGAGACAACTTAAAATCACCAAGCAGGTAACCAATCGTGAAACTGCTTCTTTAGACAAATACCTTCAAGAAATTGGAAAAGTTGACCTTATTACCGCTGACGAAGAAGTAGAATTGGCGCAACGAATCAAAGCTGGCGATCAACGTGCTTTGGAGAAATTGACTAAGGCTAACTTGCGTTTTGTGGTTTCTGTTGCTAAGCAATACCAAAATCAAGGTCTAACCCTTCCCGATTTGATTAATGAAGGAAATTTAGGTTTGATTAAAGCTGCTCAACGTTTTGATGAAACTCGTGGTTTCAAGTTTATTTCTTACGCCGTTTGGTGGATTCGTCAATCGATTCTTCAAGCGCTTGCAGAACAATCTCGTATCGTTCGTTTACCATTAAACAAAATTGGTTCTATCAATAAAATCAACAAAATGTACGCTTTATTAGAGCAATCTAACGAGCGTCCGCCAAGTGCTGAAGAAATAGCAAAAGAACTAGATATGACTGTAAATGATGTAAAAGAGTCTATGAAAAACTCTGGTCGTCATTTATCAATGGATGCACCACTTGTAGAAGGTGAAGATTCTAACCTTTACGACGTTTTACGTTCTGGTGAGTCTCCAAATCCTGATAGAGAATTGATTCACGAAAGTTTACGTACCGAAATTGAGCGTTCGTTAGAGACCTTAACTCCAAGAGAAGCAGACGTAGTTCGCTTGTATTTTGGATTAGGCGACCAACACCCAATGACTCTTGAAGAAATTGGAGAAACTTTCGATTTAACTCGTGAGCGTGTACGCCAAATTAAAGAAAAAGCGATTCGTAGATTAAAACATACATCAAGAAGTAAAATCTTGAAAACATACCTTGGGTAAATTCCAAGTAGCAAATTCCAAACTTCAATTATTGGAATTTTATAAAAGTAACAAACAGTCTGATTAACTGTTCGTTTTTTGATTGATGATTGAAACCTCGGCTGATTACCGAGGTTTTATTTTTTACTATCAACTAAATACCTTTTAACTCAGCTATTCTTATTTGTAGGGAGCTTTATTCTATATTATAGATTTTCATAATATCTGCTAAAATCTCTTTAAAATTAATTTTCAAATCATTTAACTTCCCTGTTCGTACATCAAAAACCCAACCTTGAACCGTAAGTCCACGTTCTTTATATGCTTTTTGA
>CAZLEU010000013.1:31324-40483 GCA_964558625.1 uncultured Flavobacterium sp. | reverse complement strand
ACCTTCAAATTAGACAAACCCTTTTTAGTTCTTGCTACACAAAACCCAATTGAACAAGAAGGAACTTATCCATTACCAGAAGCACAAGTCGATCGTTTTATGTTAAAAACAGTTATAGACTATCCCAAAATGGAAGAAGAACGATTGGTTATTCGTCAGAACTTAAAAGGAAATTATGATAAAATAAATCCTGTTGTATCGGTTGAACAAATCATACGTGCTCAAGAAGCAGTTCGTGAGGTATACATGGATGAAAAAATAGAAAAATACATTCTCGATATTGTTTTTGCAACCCGTTTTCCTGAAAAATATAAATTAGATAACCTTAAACCTCTTATAGGGTTTGGTGCTTCACCGCGTGGAAGTATTAACTTGGCAACAGCAGCTAAATGTTATGCGTTTATCAAACGACGTGGATACGTAATTCCAGAAGATGTTCGCGCTGTTGTGCATGATGTATTAAGACACCGAATTGGTGTAACCTATGAAGCTGAGGCTGAAAACATAACTTCGGTTGATATTATCAACAAAATTGTTAATGAGATTGAAGTGCCTTAATTTAGTTTACAGTGTACAGTCGCTGTTGGCGGTCAAGTACTGCTAACTTATTGCGACTGAAAACTGCGACTGAAAACTAATGAAGATGGAAACAAAAGACCTACTCAAAAAAGTTCGTAAAATAGAAATCAAAACCCGAAGATTGAGCGATCATATCTTTTCGGGCGAATACCATACTTCTTTTAAAGGTCGTGGGATGACTTTTAGCGAAGTACGTCAATACCAATATGGCGATGATATTCGTGCAATTGATTGGAATGTAACCGCAAGATACAATGAACCTTATGTAAAAGTATTCGAAGAAGAAAGAGAATTAACCATGCTATTAATGGTTGATGTAAGTGGCTCAGAAAGTTTTGGTTCAAAAAATCAGTTCAAGAAAGATATTGTTACCGAAATCGCTGCCACATTGGCCTTTTCTGCAACACAAAACAATGATAAAATTGGTTTAATCTTGTTTTCTGATGAAATTGAACTTTATATTCCCCCCAAAAAAGGACGTTCGCATGTATTGAGAATTATTAGAGAATTAATTGAATTTGAACCAAAAAGTAAGCAAACTGATGTTTCCCAAGCCTTAAAATTTCTTTCAGGAACCCAAAAAAAGAAAGCAATTGTCTTTTTAATTTCTGATTTCATGACAGATGAATACGAACATACACTAAAAATTGCTTCAAAAAAACACGATATAACAGGAATTAGGGTGTATGACATTCGTGAAGAAAAAATGCCAAATGTTGGAATGGTTTCGATGTTAGATGCCGAAACTGGGCAAACCGTTTTGGTGGATACAAGTTCGAAATCGGTTCGTTTACATTATGAGAAATACTATCAAGATAAAGTAAACTATTTCAAAGAAACGTTTAGTAAATCTGGTTCGGGAACTGTAAACACAAGAGTAGACGAAAGCTACGTTACCAAATTATTGGGGTATTTTAAATCCCGTTAATTCCGGATAAGAAATATAAAATGAAAATTAAACTATACATATTATTTTTTCTATTATCAACATCTCTTTTTGCACAAAAAGTGACCACTTCTATTGATACAACTAAAAATAAAATTGGCGCTGAATTCAAATTAACGCTCAAAACTACAGTTGATACAGCAGCAAGAGTTACTTTTTCAAATGCTAAAAGTTTTGGAAAACTAGAAGTCATTCGTTCATATCCTATAGATACAATTAAGAAGGACAATGTGTATGAATTGATTAAAAAATATGGTCTAACACAATTTGATTCAGGAAAATATGTTGTGCCAAGAATTCCTGTTATAATCAATACTAAACCCATTTTTTCAGATAGTATTAGCATTGAGGTAAATAATGTTGCCGTTGATACGTTAAAACAAAAAATGTATGATATCAAGGATATTATTCCTGTAGAAAGCGGTATTGGAAATTGGTGGAAATACTTATTAGCTTTTCTAATCATAATAGGATTAGGATTCTTAGTTTATTATTTCATCAAAAAAAGACAATCAAAAAAATTAGAAGAAATAGTTTATAAAACACCTATTGAAAAAGCAACTTCTTTAATCAAAATACTAGAAACCAAACAGTTGTGGCAAAAAGGTGAAATTAAATCATACTATTCTGAATTAACAGATATTACAAGAAATTATATTGAAGAAGAAATTCAAGTCCCCGCAATGGAAAGCACCACTTCTGAGCTTATTCAAGCATTAAGAAAGGTTGCAAATCAAAAGAAATTGAAACTTTCAAAAGAAACATTGATCAATCTTGAAAAAGTGCTCAAACAAGCCGATTTGGTAAAATTTGCCAAATCAAAACCCTTAGATTTCGAAATTGAAGAAGACAAAAACCGAATTGTAAACTCCATAATCACCATTCACAAATCTATTCCTGAAGTTAAAATAGAAGAGGGAGAAAGTGCTTTGGACGAATTACAAAAGGAAAAATTACTCAAATCAAAAAAATCTAAACGTATATTTTGGTCTATATTCATTGCGCTTTTCGTGCTTTTTATTACTTTGATTACACTAATTTTAACAAAAGGTGTTGATTTCGTAAAAGATTCATTACTTGGGCACCCAACAAAAGAATTAGTTGAAGGCGAATGGGTGTATAGTGAATACGGAAATCCTGCTATCAAAATTGAAACACCAAAGGTTTTAAAACGTACAGATATTTCTGCTTCAATTCCAAAAGAAGGATTAGTCCTTATAAAAGAAATGCAAGCGTTTAGTTATGGTAGTATGCTCGATAATTTTTATCTATTTGTTTCCACAAGTCAGATGAAACAACCGACTCAAGCAGATCTTAACAAAGTGTTAGAAGGTTCCGTACAAGGAATGAGATTACAAGGAGCAACAAACATAAATATAAAACCTGAAGATTTTACTACGCCAAAAGGAATTAATGGTTTGCGCGGAAGTGGAAGTGCTTCTATAACAAATCCAACTACCAAAAAAGAAATTAAAATGAATCTTGATGTTTTAATTTTTAACGAAGATGGTGGCTTGCAACAAATAATAATGATGTATGAAAGTGATGATCAATATGCTGAAATCATTGCAAAAAGAGTTTTAAATTCGGTTGAACTAACTAAAATTAACGAATAATGAACGGAATTACATTTTTAAATCTAGGATTTTTTTGGTTATTTCTGTTATTTCCATTAGCAATTGCATGGTTTTTTTGGAAAAGAAATCAGCAATCAGCCACATTGAAAATAAGTTCGTTGAAAGGATTTCAAGGACAAAATACCTTTTTAGCAAAATTTAAACCTTTTTTATTCGTGCTTCGATTACTTGCGTTAAGTTCATTAATAATAGCAATGGCAAGACCAAGAACAGTTGATATAAGCAATCAAACCAAAACCACAAAAGGGATTGATATCGTAATGGCAGTTGATGTTTCGGGTAGTATGCTTGCAAAAGATCTAAAACCCAATCGAATGGAAGCATTAAAAGAGGTTGCCCAAACGTTTGTTGAAAACAGACCTAACGACCGTATTGGATTGGTTGTTTATGCCGCAGAAGCTTATACAAAAACACCTGTTACAAGTGACAAAGCCATCATTTTGGAAGCCATAAAAAGCATAAAATACGATAACATTTTGCAAGACGGAACGGGAATCGGAATGGGTTTGACAACTGCTATCAACCGATTGAAAGACAGTAAAGCCAAGAGTAAAATCATCATTTTACTTACCGATGGTGTAAACAATGCTGGATTTATAGAGCCTGAAACTGCTTCAGACATTGCCGAACAATATGGTATTAAAGTATATACAATTGGAATTGGAACCAATGGTACTGCGGAATTTCCTTATGCAATAGCTCCAAATGGAAAATTCCTTTTCCGAATGATGCCAGTAGAAATTGACGAAAAATTATTGCGAAGTATTGCAAAAAAAACAAATGGAAAATACTTTAGAGCGACCAGCAATTCAAAGTTAGAACAAATTTATGATGAAATAAACAAGCTAGAAACAACAGAAATAGAAGAATTAAAGTTTTATGATTTTGATGAAAAATTCAGACCGTTTGTATGGTTAGCAGGAATTTTATTGTTACTAGAGATTGCATTAAGAAATACGTTATTTAAAAGTTTTATATAAACAAATTTGAAATTCTGGTGGAAGAATCTTTTGAAATTGATGTGATTCTTCCTTCATCAGAATAACAAAAAAGAAAGAAAATGTACGAATTAGAAGAAAAAAATTACTTATATCTACTATGTATACTACCTATTTTGGTGGCCGTTTTCTTGTATATACAGTTTTGGAAAAGAAAAAAACAACAAGAATTTGGTGATTTGGCTTTAATAAAAAAATTGAGCCCAGAAAAATCAACGTTTAAACCAATTTTAAAGTTTGTAGTTTTTCTTTTGGCACTAACAAGTTTAATTTTAGCATTAGTAAATCCAAAAATAGGAACGAAGATGGAAACCGTTAAACGCGAAGGAATTGATATTGTTTTTGCGGTTGACGTTTCGAAAAGTATGCTTTGTGAAGACATTGCTCCAAATAGATTGGAAAAGAGTAAGCAACTAGTGTCACAAATTATCAATAATCTTGCAGGTGATCGCATAGGAATTGTGGCTTATGCTGGAAGCGCTTTTCCTGTTTTACCAATCACAACCGATTATAGTTCGGCAAAAATGTTCTTGCAAAGTATGAATACCGATATGGTTTCCTCACATGGAACATCGCTTGATGAAGCCATTCAATTAGCATCTGATTATTTTGATAAAGGAAACAAAACAAGTAAGTTAATCATAATGATTTCTGATGGAGAAGATCATTCCGAAGGTGCAGAAGATGCAGCCGAAGAAGCCAATAAAAAAGGGATAAAAATTCTAACTATTGGTGTTGGAACTGTCAAAGGTGGCCCTATTCCGTTGAAGAACAATGGTGTTGTAGAAAGTTTCAAAAGAGATCCAAATAATGATGTTGTAATTACCAAACTTAATCAAGAATCACTTTCTATAATTGCCAAAAACACAAAAGGAAGTTATATCAATGGAAATAACACAAAAGAGGTAACAGAATTTCTAAAAAAAGCATTAAACAACATTGAAAAAACCGAGTTTGAAGCAACACAAATGGCCGATTTTCAATCACAATTTCAATGGTTTATTGGTTTTGCCTTTATACTATTATTCTTGGATATCTTTTTATTAGAAAGAAAAACAAATTGGATACAAAAGTTGAATTTATTTAACGAAAAAGAATAAATGAAAAACCTATTTTTATTACTGATTCTTCTCATTTCTTTTTCTGTAAATTCGCAGCAAAAAGATAAAAGTTTACCAAAAGCCAACGAAGAGTTTGTTGCCAAAAACTACTCGGAGGCTGAAGCAAATTATAGGATTTCGCAATCAAAAGCGATTAATAAAACAATTGCATCCTACAATCTTGGAAACTCAATTTATAGACAAAACCAAGCTGGAGAAGCCAAATACGCCTATGTGAAAGCATTAGAAAAAGCAAAAACCTATACAGAAAAACATTTAGCTTACCATAATTTAGGTAATTCTTTTATGAAAGAAAAAAATTATTCGCAAGCGGTTGAAGCCTATAAAAATGCTTTACGAAACAATCCAGCTGATGAACAAACGCGATATAATTATGCATTGGCAAAAAAAATGCTGAAAGAAAATCCTCCAAAAGACGACAAAAACAAAGACAAAAACAAAGACAAAAACAAAGATAAAGATAAGAATCAAAATAAAGACAAGGACAAAAAAGACGGCGATAAAGACAAAAACCAAGACAAAAACGAAAGTGATAAAGACAAACCTGACAATAAAGATGGTGACAATAAAAAAGATAATACTAATCCAAAAGAGGAACCAGCTCAACCAAAACCAAAGCCTGGTGGAATATCTAAAGAACGTTTAGAAAACCTATTGGATGCGGTAAATAATGAAGAGAAAAAAGTTCAAGATAAAGTAAACGGAAGAAAAGTAAAAGGGAAATCAATCCAAAATGAAAAAGATTGGTAATTTTTCGAATTACAAATTAAAATATACGAATTACAGAAAATGAAAAAGTATTTTATAATCCTTATTTTATTTATAACCAACTCACTATTAGCTCAAGTTCAATTTGAAGCTAAAGTGAGCAAAAATTCATTGGGATTAAACGAAAGACTTCGTGTAGATTTTATAATGAATGATGATGGAGATAATTTTTCACCACCAAACTTTGACGGTTTTAGAGTGGTCGGTGGTCCAAGTCAACAAGTTAGTCAATCATGGATAAATGGTAGAAGTTCGTTTCAGAAATCCTACTCCTATTATTTGTTGCCTTTACAAAAAGGAACGCTTACAATTCGTCAGGCTTCGGTTGAAATTAATGGACATATTTATAAAACTAATCCAGTAAAAATAAATGTCACCAATGCTATTGAGCAACCAAAAGACCCAAATAATGCACCTCAAATTTCGGCCAATGATGCATTACATCTTGTAGCAGAAGTGTCCAAAAGCAATCCTTATATCAATGAACCAATTACAGTTATATATAAACTCTATTTTAGTTACAACATAGGAATTACCAATTGGCGTGAACTTAACAAACCAAAGTACAATGATTTTTGGAGCCAAAACATTGATATTAAAGAACTTGTAGCCGAAGAAGGGAAATACAATGGAGAGCGTTATCGTTATGTTGTTTTACGAAAAACCGTTTTATATCCACAAAAATCAGGAAAACTTGAAATTGAACCTTTATCGTTAGATTTAGATGTACAATTACCAACCAACAGACGTGATATATTTGGTCGAGTTCAAATAATAGAAGATAGTAAACGTGTTTCTGCACCAAGCCGAATTGTAAATGTAAAACCATTACCAGAGGCTGGTAAACCAGAAGATTTTTCGGGTGCCGTTGGAAATTTTACATTTAAAGTTACACCTTCAAAAACAATGTTAAAAAATGGAGAGTCATTGGAATTGAAAGTTGCTGTTACTGGAAAAGGAAACCTAAAATTATTTGATTTACCAAAACCTGTAGTGCCAAATTCATTCGAAATGTATGATCCCGTTCATAGCGAAAATGTTCAAGCTCCACTTTCTGGTATGACAGGCTCAATAAGTGATTCTTATACGATAATTCCGCAATTTAAAGGAAAATATCCTGTAAAACCAATGCTTTTTTCGTATTTTGATTTGGCAACAAAATCCTATAAAAGAATTGTTTCACCCGAAATTATGATTGATGTTATGGATGGACCAACGGCATCTCAAGGTGATATTGCTTCCACAAATCCTGTTTCAAAAAATAAAATTTCGGCAACAGAACAATTTAAGTTTATCAAATCAAAAACCAACTTACAATCAATCAATCAATCTGATTTTCTGGGTTCGGGGTTATATTACGGTTTACTAGTATTTCCGTTTTTATTGATTCCGGCAATTGTTTTATTCAGAAAGAAAAAAGAAGCAATAGATGGCGATATTGTGGGTAACCGAATCAAAAAATCAAATGCTTTAGCCAAAAAATATTTATCGGAAGCTCAAAAACATATCAACAACAAAGAACCGTTTTATATTGCACTAGAGAAAGCCTTACACAATTTCCTAAAAGCCAAATTGCACATAGAAACTTCGGAAATGAGTAAAGAAAAAATCACTGAAATTCTGCTTTCGCGAAAGGCAACGCCAGAAACGATTTCGGCATTTATCAAACTCACCGAAAGTTGCGAATTTGCTCGCTATGCGCCATCAACGAACGAGGAAATTCACCACGATTATGATAAAGCGGTAGCTATTATTTCAGATTTAGAAAAACAAATAGCTTAAAGCAATTCAGATTTTTAAAATTGTAAAATTTATCCAATCTGTGTTCCAAAAATAACTGATAATGAAAAATTTAATTTATATATTTCTACTTATTTTCAACATTTCATTAGCACAAAACGCTTTTGAAAAAGGAAATCAATTGTATCAAAAAGAAAAATACCAAGAAGCAATAACTACCTATGAAAGCATCTTACAATCAGGAAAAGAATCGGCTGAATTGTATTTTAACTTGGCAAACTGCTATTACAAACTCAACAGAGTTGCTCCAGCCATTTACAATTATGAAAAAGCATTGTTACTGAATCCTAATGATTCCGAAATTCAAAATAATTTAAAATTTGCGCAAAAACTCACAATAGATGAAGTAAAAGAAACACCCAAAGTAGGTTTTGAAAAACTGCTTTTTAATCTAACTGATACTTTTCATTATAATGGTTGGGCAAAAGTTTCTATTTTCTTAGCATTTTTGTTTTTAGCCTTTTTTGCGGGTTATTATTTTTCGAGTTTAACTTTATACAAACGTATTTTCTTTTTTGGAATGTTTGTTATTGGATTTTTACTTTTGTTAAGTATAATTTCTTCTTTTTATCAAAAAAAATATACTGAAAGCGAAAAACCAGCCATTGTTTTTGCAGAATTTACCGAACTAAAAAACGAACCAAGAAACTCAGCAACAGCCGTTGTTACTATCCATGAAGGAACAAAAGTCTATGTTTTAGAAAGCATCGCTAACTGGAAAAAAGTACAATTATCTGACGAAACAACAGGTTGGATTGAAGATGGAACGATTAAAGAAGTTAAATAGTTTACAATTTGTCATTCCGTAAGGATCTTATTTAGTTTCCTGAATTTTGCTAACTAAATTTTTTCTTTCAAATCTTTAAACCAATCGGTCAAAACGGGTAACATAAATTCTGAAGTTTTCAAAATTGGATTGAAAAACAAGGATTTTTCTTGAGTTTCTTTTGATACTAAAGCATCATTAATGTTGACTTTTTGAAATAAACTCAAAACAATTCCTAACAGTAACGTTGTTTTCAAAATGGCAAAAAAAGCGCCTCCAAGTTTATTCAACCAACCTAAAAAAACAAAATTAGCTATGCCAGAAAAAACTTTGGCCAACAGGTGAATTCCGATTATAACACCAATTAAAGTAATGACAAAAGCAGCCACTTTAGCCGATTTGCTTTCACCAATAAAAGCACCAACAACATACGAGAATTTTACAGCAATATAAATACCAACAAAAAAAGAAATAAGAGAAGCAAATTCTACAAAAAGTCCGTTTTTTAATCCTTTATATGCACTATAACCCAATAATCCTGCTA
>CAZLEU010000013.1:0-31224 GCA_964558625.1 uncultured Flavobacterium sp. | reverse complement strand
ACAAAAAGTCCGTTTTTTAATCCTTTATATGCACTATAACCCAATAATCCTGCTAAAACAATATCAATAAAATCCATATTTTCTAATAAAAATGAGCGACAAAGATAAAAGAATATAGAAAATAGAATAAAGAGAATAGATTTTAAATATGATATATTTGCAAACTAATAGAAATAATACTTGGAAAGTCTATTTTCTTTTCTCTATTTTCTATTCTATAAAAAGAAAAAATGTCTCGAGATATACAACTTAAAGAACGCTGGGAAAACCTAGTAGAAATTCTTTCCAATCAATTTTCGCAAGGAGAAGATTTAGATTTGGATGCTATTATATATTTAATTGGTGTACAAGAACTTGGAAAAGTACACAAACAATTCAAAAAAGAAGAAAAACTCGACCTAATGCATATTGCCATTTGCCGGTTATTAGAACCTTATGGTTATTATGAATTTGACTTTGTTGACAAAGAAGGTTGGCCGCATTACAAGGTAAAAGAAGAATTACCACCTCTAAAAGCAGGTGAACAATCAATACTAATGAAAGAAGCAATTGTGAATTACTTTATAGAAAAGGAACTTATTGATTGATATTTATTTTGTACAGCCAAGTCGCAACTTGTCACTATCAAAAAAATCACTAAATTTGCACCTTCAAAGAGCGAACGATGATAGATAAGATTAAACAACATATTGAAGAAGCTAAATCCTTCAACGAAAAAAACGCAGCAGCATTAGAACAATTCCGAATTAAATATTTAGGAAGTAAAGGTTTGTTGAAAGAACTTTTTAATGAGTTCAAAAACATTCCTAACGATCAAAAGAAAGACTTCGGACAAGTTATTAATACGCTTAAGGCTGTTGCCGAGGAAAAAGTAAAAACCATTCAAGAAGAGCTAGAAAGCAAAGAAGAAATAAAAGGTTTTTATGGTGACTTATCTCGTCCAGGAGAGCCAATTCATATTGGTTCACGTCATCCTATTTCGTTAGTAAAGAACCAAATTATTGATATCTTCTCCACTATCGGATTCAATGTTTCCGAAGGTCCAGAAATTGAAGATGATTGGCATAACTTTACTGCATTAAACTTGCCAGAATACCATCCAGCTCGTGATATGCAAGACACCTTTTTTATTCAGACTAATCCAGATGTTTTATTACGTACACATACCTCATCCGTACAAGTACGTTATATGGAGAATAACAAACCACCTATCCGTACGATTTCACCTGGAAGGGTTTTTCGTAATGAAGCGGTTTCATCACGTTCTCACTGTATTTTCCACCAAGTAGAAGGTTTATATATAGACAAAGATGTTTCTTTTGCCGATTTAAAGCAAACTTTGTTATATTTTACTAAAGAAATGTTTGGGAAATCTAAAATTCGTTTACGCCCTTCTTATTTCCCATTTACAGAACCAAGTGCTGAAGTTGATATATATTGGGGATTAAAAACCGAAACAGATTATCGTATTACCAAAGGTACAGGTTGGTTGGAAATAATGGGATGTGGAATGGTCGACCCAAATGTTCTAAAAAACTGCGGAATAAACCCTGATGATTATAACGGATTTGCATTTGGAATGGGAATTGAACGTATTGCAATGCTACTTTATCAAATTGGTGATATTAGAATGTTTTATGAAAATGATGTTCGTTTCTTAGAGCAATTTAAATCATCAATATAACTTATTTAACCGCAAAGAACAAAAGGTTTTTCCACTAAGCTCTGCTCCTTCATATGGATGTACTTCGTGGTCTTTCTTAATTATTTTATGAAATCAGATATCTCTATCCCAACTGTAGAAAATGTATTTCTAGCTGCCGTTCAAGAATGGAGCGATGATTTTATGGAAAAAGTTTGGTACATCTATCTTGTGAACGATTCTGACTTCAATTTAGATAGTGTAATGATTGTTTCAAAAGCATTTGGAACAATCGATGGTGAAATGAAAAAAACTTCACTTCTTCGCCACGCATTTATGCAAGTACCCGCCGTTTCAGTTGTCAAAGTTGAAATGGTTGAAAAAAGCGTTTTACAGCTTAACAACGAATTTATGGTTACTTATTTTATTGGGAACACTTTATATGATAAAAAATATATTTTCAAAGCGCAATCAATAACACCAGACTATGTAGAAGAAGTTCCTATTCTGTTTGTTGATGGTGTTATTGTTAGATAATCACATCTGTTTCTTTGTTAATTTTTTTTTCCAAAAAATACATTATTTTCCAAAATTAGGATTTTTTTGCATTCCAAAAAAATTCAAAATAATTAAATATCAGCGTTTTACATAATCGGCATATTCATTGTTTATGAGATTTACAATTCAAATCTTATAAACAATGATTAAAAAATTATTTTATTTATTTATTCTTTTTCTAGGAATAAGTAATGCTTTTGCAACCGGTGAGCCCTCAACCTACTTTCAAATTTATGTGGCTCCAAATGCTGACGCTGTTCAAAGAAATGTATGTTTAATTGTAACTGCGATTTATGATAACACTCAATTCGAAATCATTGATGACGGTGCCGATGGTGATACTGATGATTCTAAAACAGGCGTTTTAAATGCAGGTCAAAGTTATATCCTTTACATCAAAGATAACGGAATTAATGATGATGCCAGATATGCTTCGGGCGGTGTTTTAAAATGGGACGGAGACTACTTTATTGTAAAATCTAACAAATTAGTTTATGCCTCACAAAGTACTAACAGCGATTGGCAACATAACTGGGTTCCGAGTGTTAATAAAAGTTCTATTGGACAGAAATTTATTATCTATGCTCCAATGATTAGCTCATCTAATAGAGATATCAATGTTTTTGCTTACCAAAACAATACTGTAGTTGATTTTTATAAAATTTCTACACAAACTAAAACCAATACTGGTTATACAGATGTAAATTTTGAAAACCCAATAAAAGTATTTTCCAAAACATTAAATATAGGCGAGGATTTAATATATGGCTCAACTGAAGGTCGAAATGTGATGATTTCGGGTGAAACCTATGTTATAATTACAAACAAACCCGTAACAGTTCAATATGGTGCTTTATATGGTAACGAACGTGATGGTGGTGGATATGTACCAACCTCAAACGGAAGTTCATCTGGTGAGCTTATGTATTTTACAGTTCCATATCAAGCTGCAGGTGAACAAGAAATTAGAATCGTAAGCTGGGATAATAGTAATTCCATTCAATTAGATCGTTATGTAAACGGAAATTGGGTGGCTGTGAAAAGCTTTACACTAAACAGATTGGTAGCTGGTGACTGGGTTGGAAAAACAAACGGAAACGTTTCACATCCAAATGTATTTAGAATAACGTGTTCTGCTGGTAAAAAAGTTTCTGTTTTTGAAGGAAATTGGTTTGAAACGGGTTCTCCAGGAACTTCAGACATGGCAACAATGGTTTCATCAGAAAATGGTACAACTGCTGGAAATAATTTCTTAACTTATATTGCGCCACCGGGAAATGAGGTAAATGTTACTAATCCGTTAACTGGTTTAAAATATGGTGCCGCTTTTTCACACTTGTATTTATTCTCAAAAACGGGTGCTATTGTAACGGTTAAAGACGCCTATACCAACGGAACAAAATTTAGTAAAACATTCACTATCTTACCTGAGAAATATGCAGATTGTACAATAAGTTTAGCCGAATGGAAAGCTTTTTATAACGGAACAGGAACAAATATTGGTCCCGAAAAACCTTATTTGATTGTGACTAGTGATAATGATATTGCCGTTTTAAATAGTAATTTTAATGATAACTGGATGTGTTATACAGGGAGTTCATTAGGCCATTCTTTTACACAAACTAGTAATATTAATGATGATTCATTAATTCCAGCTGAACAGGCTACTGTTATTTCTTATATCAATACAAGTTCAGAAGTGACAACCCCTTTTATAGAAGTTATTGTTCAAGATGGATTAAAAGTTGTTGAATCAAAAATTATTAATCCTGATCAAAGTACAACTTTTGGAGCAATTACCGAAGAATCAAACAAAACCGTTGTCACTTATAATAATTTATCAACTTTAAATGCAAATGCAACTTATCAGGTTGAAACAAAAGTAATTGCAACTGTTGGATCAAACAACGGAGAATTAGTTGGAACAACATTAAACTCAACTGTAGAAACCATTATAACTGGAGAAGTGGGTGGTGAGACACATCAATCTACAATTGTTAATTCTGTTTCTGTACAAACTACAAATACATCAAATTTAATTTTCTCACGTTTAGAAGATGTCGTTTTTAATGCTGAAACAAGTAATTCTTGGACAATTAGTTGGGTTGATATTAACAATGATGGTTGGGATGATTTATATCTAACAAATATGGATCAAAATGTTCCAAATAAAATCTATATGAATAATCATCTTGGCGGATTCACGCAAGGACAAGTTATGCCAGAAGATGGTGTTTCAATGACTAATACTTGGGCTGATATTGACAATGATGGTGATGAAGATTTACTAGTATTAAACAATAGTAGAAATCCAAACAAATTCTACAAAAACGATAATGGAGTCTTGGTGGCTGATAATACAAAATCGTTTACGCAAGATATTTCATACTATCATGGTGGTGCATTTGCTGATTATGATAATGATAATAAAGTAGATTTATTTATGTGTAATTATTTCCCAACTAGATATAACGAATTACATAGAAATACAACTAATGGAACATTTACAAAAGAAGTAACAGGTGCAATACCGTTAGAAGCTAATTCTTCTCTTGGTCCAACATGGGCAGATTACGATCAAGATGGTTTTATGGATTTGTTTGTCCCTAATGGTTCAGGAAATAAAAACTCATTATTCCACAATGATGGAAATGGCACTTTTTCAAAACCTAACATTATCATTAACCAAGAAGGTGGAAAATCTGTAGGAAGTTGTTGGGGTGATATTGATAATGATGGCGATTTGGATTTATTTGTTACCAATTCAAATTCATCAGCTAACTTTTTATATAAAAATTCAGGAAATGGTTCTTTCGAAAAAATTACCAATTCGATTGTAAATCAAGGTGCAAGTTCACACGGTTGTAGTTTTGCCGATATTGATAATGATGGCGATTTAGATCTATTTGTTACAAATGATAGAATTAGAAAGTTCTTGTATATAAATGATGGTCAAGGAAACTTTAGTGAAAATAGAGAAGAAGTAATTACGTATAACTTCGGATTGTCATTTGGCCATTCTTGGAGTGATTATGATCATGATGGTGATTTAGATTTGGCAATTGCTACACACTCGAATCAAAAAAATCATATTTTCAAAAACAACGGAAACACAAATAATTGGTTAGAAATCAATCTTATAGCAACAGTTAGTAATGGCTCAGCAATCGGAGCAAAAGTTTCTGTTGAAACTACTACTTCAACGCAATTTAGAGAGGTAAATAGTCAAAGTGGTTTTGGAGGACAAAGCAGTTATACACAACATTTTGGTCTAAATAATGCAACTATAATTGATACAATTACAGTAAAATGGCCAAGTGGAATTATTCAAACACTAACAAATGTTTCCATAAACCAAATACTTGAAATTGTTGAGCCACAAAATTTAAAAGTTACAGGAACTGTTTATTTTGACACCAACAACGATGGTCAAAAACAAGAAAATGAACCCATTGTTTCAAGAGCAGCAATTAAAATCTTTCCTTCTAATACTAAATCATATTCAAATGATAACGGAATATTCACCTTTTTTGCCCCACAAAATAATGTTGAATTAAGTATTTTAGAAGAAAATGGATTAGTAGCAAGTACAAGTCCATTACAATTGGATTTAACGAATTATTTGACTTCAAACATGATTTATATTGCTGCTACAACTAATTGCGCAACAACCGACTTAAAAATCAATATGGGTGGAACTGCAATTAGAAAAGGATTTACCAATAATCAATTCCGAATTGTGGCTTCAAATCAATCGAGAAGTGAAACTCAAAACGCAATTGTTAGTTTCATTGTTCCTTCTAAAATTACAATTCAAAATCCAACAGTTGCTATTTCGCAACAACAAAATTTTGTTGAAAACAATGTAAATTACACCAAGTATTTCTGGACAATAAACACGATTAATCCATTTGAAAACAAAACGATTAATTTTACTACTAGTAATGATGCTAGTGTTCAAATTGGGGATAATTATATATTCTCAGGGGAAATTACGAGTGCCGCAATTGATTGTGATCAAACAGACAATCTACTTCAACAAACTTATTTAGTTTATGGAGCAATTGACCCAAATGATATTTTGGTTTATCCAAAAGGATATGGTGAAGAAGGCTACATTCTTCCTGAGCAAGAATTGACGTATACTATTCGCTTTGAAAATATTGGAAATTTCCCAGCACAAAGAGTTTTTGTTACAGATGAATTACCAAAAGAATTA
Source organism: uncultured Flavobacterium sp. (assembly GCA_964558625.1). Classification (GTDB taxonomy): domain Bacteria; phylum Bacteroidota; class Bacteroidia; order Flavobacteriales; family Flavobacteriaceae; genus Flavobacterium. The sequence continues at coordinate 24,805 of CAZLEU010000013.1, read as the reverse complement.
GATAAATCAACATTCAAATTAGTTTCAACTAGTCATGAAAATATTACAACAGAAATCATTGGAAATAGAATTAATTTCAGTCTTGAAGATATTTACTTACCATCAACAACTGAAGATGAAGAAAGAAGCCAAGGATACATAACGTTTTCTGTAAAACCTTTTTCAGAATTAGAATCAGAAACTAGAATAGAAAATAAGGCAACTATTCAATTTGACACATATCTTCCAATAGTAACAAATACAGTTATTAATACTATACAATCTAAGGAAAAAGAAGAAGAAATGATTGTTGTTAATTTATATCCGAATCCAGTAAATGATGTTGCCTTTATAAGTTTAGAACATCAAAAAGGTTCTGAGTTTACAAATAAACAAATTACAAAAGCAGAAATTTTAACTATAGAAGGTTTGCCGATTTTGAATAAAGAATTCAATTCTTTAGAAGAAATTAGAATTGATTTACCATCAGAAATTCGTGGAATTTATTTGTTGAAAATAACTGACACAGAAAATAAAAGCTACATAAGAAAAATGCTAGTTAAATTTAGAGATTAAGTTGTTTTAGATAATGGGAGAAAAGGCTGTCGCAAGAAATTGAGGCAGCCTTTTTATGTAAATCATTATTGTTTTTTTTCTCTCTTCCTCTTCGCATTCCAACTGAAATACCCTAGAACAAATATTCCAATAAAAATGAAAGAAACTGCTCTAATATAAAAATTTTTATCTTCAAATTGTTGATTGAAAGATTTCTCTTTGAGTTCAAATAGTACCATAAAAATAATCATAAACAATCCCCAAACACCTCCCATTATAATTTGATACTTCCATCTTTCACCCATATTAATCTAATTTTTCGGTTAATTTCTTGAATGTACTTTTAGCATCTTTACCTTCATACAAAATTTGATATACAGCATCAATAATTGGTGTTTGAGCTTTATACTCTTGATTGAGTTTATAGGCACTCTTAACGGCATAATATCCTTCTGCTACCATACTCATTTCCATCATGGCAGATTTTACAGTATACCCTTTTCCAATCATGTTTCCAAACATTCTATTACGTGAAAAAACCGAATACCCTGTAACCAATAAATCCCCTAGATAGGCTGAATTATTGATATTACGTTTCATTTTGTGAACTTTCTTTATGAATTTTTTCATTTCTCTAATAGCATTACTCATAATTACAGATTGAAAATTATCTCCATATCCTAAACCATGTGCAATTCCGGCGGCTATTGCATAAATATTCTTTAGCATTGCTGCATATTCAGTACCTATGATATCATCAGAAATTTTAGTTTTTATATAGTTTCCTGCAAGGACGTTGGCAACCACTTTAGCTTTATTTGAATCTCCACAAGCAATAGTTAAATAGGATAGTCTTTCAAGGGCTACTTCTTCTGCGTGACATGGTCCTGTTATAACGCCAATATTATCAAATGGAATATTATATTGTTTATTAAAATGTTCGCCAACGATTAAAAACGTTTCAGGCACAATTCCTTTAATTGCAGAGAAGATAACCTTGTCATGTAGACTAACTATTAACTTTTCCAATTCTGCGCTTAAAAATGCCGAAGGAATGGCAAAAATGATATAATCAGCATAATCTACTGCTTCATTAATATCAGCTGTTAGTTTAAGTTTAGTAGTATCAAATTCAACTGAACTTAGATAATTAGGATTGTGTTTTTGTGATTTTATGTGGTCTATTGCTGATTGATTTCGCATGTACCAAGCTATCTCATCAAGATTAACACACAACATTTTTGCAATTGCTGTTGCCCAACTTCCACCTCCAATTACTGCAAATTTTGGATTTTTATTCAATTTTGTCATTCCCTAGGAATCAATTATTATTAAATTTTAGTCTTATCAAAAATAGATAAAATAATTAGAATTATACTCTGAAAATAGTCACTATTTAACTTTAACTTAATTTTATGTTTTTCAATACAATACAAAAAATAAGATTACGTTATAAGTAACTATAACTCATTAGTTAAGTTTTGTTTTGAGGTTTGGGGAAAGACGTTCATGGGTATATTCATGAGCGTCTTTTGCTTTTGAAAAAAATAAAAAAGCCGATAACTTTCGCTATCGGCCTAGGTTTATACAATTTAGAAATTAGTTTTTAATTAATTTTTCGGTATAGTTTAGCTTTTGTCCATTAACATTAAGGATGTAAACTCCAGATTGTAAATTACTTAAGTCAATTGATTTAATTTGATCGGCATTTACATCGTTTTTACTAAAAACTTCTTTTCCGTTCATATCTACAACTTTAATATTTACTCTTGAGACTATATCTTTAATTTGTATCGAATATAATCCATTCGAAGGGTTAGGAGAAACAGTTACTGCATTAGTATTTGTAAAATTGATTGTTGAAAGTGAAGGAGCAGTAAATGCACCTGAGAAAACCCCTCTTCCATAAGTTGCTGCAAAAACTACATTATCATTTCTTAAATCTAAGTCTGTTACTTTTACATTACTCATTCCATTATATGATTGAACCCAAATTGGCGATGCAGTATTAAAAGTATTAGTATACCAAACTCCAAGTTCGGTTCCAATAATAACTTCATCAACATTTAAAGGATTTCTCAAAATTGCTTTAACTGGGATATCAGGGAAATTACCCTCTTTATTTTGCCATGTAACACCTCCATCTGCTGTGTACCAAATACTAACTACATTATAATTATGGAAAGTCACAAAAATTTCATTTTCAGAGTTTCCGTATTCAACATCAGAAATACTTCCGACAAAACCTGGACCAGAGATATTTGTCCAAACTGCGTTAGTTCCAAGAGTAAATGTCCCAGAATCTGCATTTTCTAACTTGATAAGTCTTCCGTTTCTAGTACCTATTAATAGTGTTGAAGTTGAAGTTGTTGAAATATAAGGACTTACTGTTAATGCGGTAGCAGCACTATTTAAAATTGGATTAGAAAGAAGTGCTTTTTGAATTGCTCCAGATTTAACATTTTTATATCTTCTAACGCGATAATTTGGATTTGTAAAATACTCCGAATACAAAATATCAAGTCTAGAATCTAATGTCATTGGATTGATAAAAGATCCATTTCCTGGGATTGCTGACTCGGTATTCAAACTTCTTGTCACCCCAGTAACATAATTATATAATCTTATTGTGTTATTGTAAACATAGTTCGTTATTCTATATTGATCTACACCATCTTGATCAAACATTGAATAGGCACCATCTCCTCCTTGAACCTCTACTGACGCATTTTGACCTGGTGTAGCATTAAGAAACATCTGCGAGCCGTTATCTTGGGCGCCAGCCACAAAATTATCTCCAGGCATACCATTAGTTGTTGGTGCAACTCCCAAACTATAAAATTGTGTTACATTAAATCCATTATTTCTAACTGAAATAGTGTTTCCAGAATCGCTGCTGTAATAAACTCCTCCATCATTTCCAAAAACCATTTTGTTGGGAGCTCCAGGTGCAAATGCTGCTATATGCTGGTCAGAATGAACTTCTTGGTTTACAATTCCAGTCCAATCCGATTTTCTTGTCCATGATGTTCCTCCGTTTGTAGAATCAAAAATATTAATTCCACCAACAAACAATTTTTGGTCGTTTGTAGGATCAACTTCTAATACTAAATCGTAACCTGCTTGTCCTCTGGTAAAATCATTTGCAGGGATACCTCCATCTGGGTCGTCTGGTAGTGCTAAAACTGTAGGAGCTGTAGCAAAACCATCATTTGTACTTATAATAGAAACTGTTTCAGTAGCTGGAGTTGGGATACTTACTTCAGCCAAAGCATAAACTTTATCTGGAGTTGAAGATGATACGGCTATTTGTGTTCTTTTTGCATTAGCTATTTGATGTTTTAATACAAAATTAATTCCATCTGTTGAAGAAAAGATTTTTCCTCCACCATTTTCCCATACTGTACTATTTGTAGTAGATAACCATATTTTGTTATCAGCTCCAAATTCTATATCGTTTGGACAGTGTTTTTTTCCATTGGATGTTAAGGGAAGTGCTACTTCAGACCAAGTTACTCCATTATCAACAGATTTGTACAAACCATAAGTTGTTCCTCCAAGATATGTAGTTGAGCCTGATGAGCTATAGAAGCTATCACCAGCAGCAACATATATCTCAGATGTTCCAGCGTTATTTCTAACTTTTATAGCATTTACATGTTGAATACCAGGTAACATATATCCTGTGAAATTTCCGTTTGACGGATTTAAAGAAACATTTACTGTTCCAGATAACAACGCATTCTGTAACGTATTACCATCCGCTTGTGTAATCATTACAGACGGAATTGTAATTGTAGCATCTGTTCCTCCCATCGAGAAAGGTGCATCTGTGTTGTTATTCATAATAATTACAGCAATAGCTCCAGCATTTTGAGCATTTTTAACTTTTACTGTAAAATTACATGTTCCTCTTCTAATAAGAGCAATCTTACCAGCCATTGCAGCTGAATTAACAAAAGCATTACATCCTTCAGTGCTAAAAGTTGTTCCATCATCTGCCAATACAATATCTCCTGTAATTGGAGAACTTATTGCTGGTGCCGAATCAAAAGCTTCACTAGATTCAACCATAATATAATTTCCTGCAATGTTAGATGGAGAATTTACAGTAAGATTGGAAGCATTATCAAAATATATTGGAGCTGAAATACCTCCAAAAATATTTGCCCATGTTGCACCACCATCGGTAGATTTCCATACTCCATCACCATTTACGTCACCTGCAACGTAAGATTCTCCTGTTCCCACATAAAAAACATTCAAGTTGTTAGGATCAACTGTAATACATGAAACTGCTAAATTTTCAGGAATTCCCACTCTTGTCCAAACCGAATTTGGATTAGAAATATTAGTGTTTTTCCATAATCCTCCACTCACACCACCAGCAAAAACGGTTTCATTGCTCGCATCATTTGGATCAAACATAATTGCTCTTGTTCTTCCACCTACGTTAGTTGGACCTCTTTCTATCCAATTATTATCAACTCCATCGCCTGGTGTTCTGTATGCTAAACCATTTTCTCTATCTTTTAGAAGTTTTTTTCTAAGTTCGACAAGATTTTGTGTGTCAGGTTTTCCCGTTTCAGGATTCATCGTAAGTTCCCACTCTGTTTCAAAATATTTATTAGGTGGAATACCCATAGCTTTTCTTTCCTTTTTTGATAACTGCAGTGTTTTTTTAAAGGGACTATTTTCTAAATTTTCAGCATGACATTTTCTTAACTCAAGCGTTTTTGCATCTGGTTTTTGTGCAATAAACTTTGTCGTTTTCCCTTTTTTTGGTTGGTTTTTAATTGATTTATTTTGAGCATAAGTCGAAATAAACAACATAAATGAGCAGATTAGTAATAATTTATTTTTCATATAAAGTTAGTTGGTTAAGTTTTGTAAAAATAAGTATTTTAATGTAATGAGTAGTAAAAATAAAAAAATGTTACAAAAAAAGCCGATAACTTTCGCTATCGGCTTTTCTCTATTTAGTAAAAACTAATTATTTTTTTATTAATTTTTCAGTATAATTTAAATTATTAGCATTCACTTTCAAGATGTATATACCAGATTGGAATGCGCTTAAATCAATTGTTGCTTCATTGTTAAAATCAGCATCTGTTTGACTTAATACTACTCTTCCATTGATATCAACAACTTGCATAGTTACTTTGCCTGAGAACTTATTAATTCTTACGTTGTAAACTCCGTTAGAAGGGTTTGGAGAAACATTAATCATTTCGTTATTATTGAAATAATCCACTGCTAATGTACAGTTTGGTCCTGGAGGGAAAGCGGTAAAATCTTCTACTTGATCGTTACTGTCATTTGCACTACCAGAGGTAGCATTCAACCCAACACCTCTTCTTCTAAATACTTCAGCAATCATACAATAATCTTGTCCTCCCGTAGTCGCTTGGTCGGCTGCAAACAGATTATCTCTTGCGCTAACAATAGATGCTGTATTACAAGCTTGTAATTTTAATGCATCGAGTGCTAACTTCATTACTTTATTATTTCCTCCTGTTCCAGTGTAAATATTTGGGTCATAACCATATTTTTCAATGTAAGCCCATGTCAAATCCCACATTATTGTAGCCCAAGTTTCTCCAACTACATATCTGTAAGTTGTATTAGCTGGGTCAGTTGGTATTGGTTCGTTTGAACTGTTTAATGTTCTTGGATTTACAGCCATATCCGTTGTGTAAGGGAACTCTCTTAAACCTGGACCTGTTTCGTTTGGTTCATTAATAGCATATGTTCCAATATATATATTCTTAGTAGCAGTATCGCTAGGTTTTATTTGCATCATCATACTAAACCAATCTGACCATCCTTCTCCCATTTGCTCATAATTGGTCATACATGATGAATTAGTAGGACCACCAATTAATTTATTTGATATTCCATGACCATATTCATGTCCAACCACTCCATTGTCAAAGGCACCATCTGCATACAAATACAAATCCGAAGGAACTTCTAATTTCACATTTACTGGTCCGTTAGCCATTTGAGCAATTAATTCATCTCCGATTTCTTTAGTAATAAACACAGCTGGGATGTTAATACCTAAAATCCCTGTTGAACTCATCGAAAGACGTACTGGATTATTAGGAACGCTATCCATAACGATAACTGCTGTTGCGCCTGCATCTTGTGCGTTTTTAACTTTCAAATTAAAAAAGCATCCTCCTCTTTTTATTAAAGCAATTTTACCTGAGATATCAAATGGGTTTGATGGTGGTTGGCATGCTGAATTATATCCTGGAGGATTAGGTCCATTTTGAACTAAAACAAGGTCTGAAGTAATACCGTTAGGAGCCACAGGTACTGGAATTCTATCTGTACCTTCAAAAACATTTGTAGTAGCCGCTCTTGGCCCAGCTATTGAAGCAGGTGAATTTACTTGAATAAAGTTAGTAGGAGGTGCTCCCATTGTCCACATAAACATTTGCATTCTCGGTCTTATCCCGTCGTTTGGCGTTGAGAAATTTGCATTATCAAGTGTTGGAGTAGTTTGACTCCAACCATCTTGACCATCAGCCAATACGTAATCTCCAGTTGCAGTTGTAGTACCACCTCTCCCTAAATTATTTTGTTGAAAATTACCAGCAGCTTCAGTAAAACCATACTGATACCAAACATCGTGCATGATATTATTCATGTAAAACAAGTTGGTTAATGATGCATTAGTATAATCTGTTGGTTGCAATGTTTGCCCCACTCCATTAACATAAGGAAAATCAAAGTTAAGAGATGCCCCACCTTCGGCTCTTAAACCATTACCATTGTTACCATCTGCATCTTCTTGAGCTAAAACGTTATTTCCTCTACTATAAGTGAATTTTAAAGTTGCATTTGTTCCTCCGATTGTATTAGCATCGTGCCATCCGTTTGGTGAAGCTAATGCGTCTCCTTCTGTAGTAATCAATTCAAATGGACTGTGATTTGGACTTGTATAATTGAATGGTATCACTCTGTATGTTCCAGGAGTGGCTACAATAGAATTAGAAGATTTAAAAGCTTTGTTCACAAAACTGAAGTTTTTTTCTGCTTTGTGAGTGTTATGATTGTGAAATCTGTGGTTCCCACCAAAAGCACATGAAATAACTAAATCTTTTTTCTCAAGAATTGAACCATTCAAAGCATCAATTCTCAAATCCCAAAGATTTTTTCCGTCTGGTGTATAGAACTGATAGTACCAAGCCAATTTTAAACTATTATTTGGCATAGTTTGGTAAACTAATTTAGCTGTTATCAGGTCTTCATTAAGTCCGTCAGAAAGCATAAATGATTTACTGTTTTTTGTTTCTGCTATAGTAAATGTTGGTGTTTGAGTGATTCCTAGTTTAGCATAAGCAGCTGAAATGCCTTCTAAAACAGATAAATTAGGAGTTGTAGTATTAACTCTTGACGCAACATTATTTTGGAAATTATTGACAACATTAATTACTTGATTGTTTTTAATCCAAGCAACAGATTGTGCGTTAAAGACAGGTATTTCTTGATGTCTTTGTGTGAAGTGAATACTTGTAATACCCGTTCCAGCACCTGGAACTTCGCTCTCGATTTGCCAATCGGAAACGTCTTGTTTTGAAATCCCAAATCTAGCTGAATTAGCATCTAAATAGGATTGAATTTTTTGTTGTGTAGTTTGCGATACAGCAACTAGACTAAACAAAAATGCGATTAATAGAGTAGTTTTTTTCATTTTATATAATTTTTTTGGAAAACAAACATAATTTAAATTTGGTAGATTTCAAAAAAAAGCCTTAAATATTAACACTTTCAGGGAATTAAGCAGTAACTATTTCATTGTATAAAACGGCTTTACCATCGGTTAACATTGAAATAAAATGGCAAATATGAAGTAATCTCTCATAGAGCGTTTCTTTTTCTAAATGATGCTTTTCTGGTAAAATTTTTAGCAACAACTTATCATAATTAGTGGCTCTACCTTCATAATTATTGTTGTAAGCTGTTGTAAATTTATCTAATAAATTATTTATTATTTGGTATCCTGAAAGTTCTTTTTCAATTACTTCACGACTTTGATAAATGTTTTTTATACTCAACTTTATGATGTCATCAATTTGGGCTTTGTACTTACTCTTGTCGGTTAAAGCATATGGAAATTCTCCTTTAAGAATGGCTTCTTCATTCTCAACAAAAACGTTGACAGCATCATTAATCAAATTTCCAATAGCTAGTGCTCGTAAATAACTTATCCTGTCTTCTTTGGTTGTAAGTGTTTGGTATTTGGTGGTGTCGATTGTTTCTTTTACCAAATTTATTAAATATTCTAAGGCATAATCTTCTGAAACTAATCCGAGGTTTATTCCGTCTTCAAAATCAATTATGGTGTAGCAAATATCATCGGCTGCTTCTACCAAATAGGCCAATGGATGACGTTCAAAACCAATATCATTTCCAGATTTATTTGGAATTAAACCTAACTCTTCGGCTACTTCTTTGAAAAATTCTTTGTCGGTTTGAAAGAAACCGTATTTTTTATCTGAAATATTAGGTGTTGGTTTTTTTGGTAAACTTTCTTTAGGATATTTCATAAATGCACCCAATACGGCATATGTTAATCTAATACTGCCTTCAATTCCTGGTCTTGAGCTTGTTAAAACTGAAAATCCATTGGCATTTCCTTCAAAATCTATTAGATCTTGCCATTGTTTATCGGTTAATTGGTCTTTGTATTTTTGCCCTTTTCCGATAGAAAAATATTCTCCAATTGCTTTTTCACCCGAATGTCCAAATGGTGGATTACCAATATCGTGAGCTAACGAAGCAGCGGCAACAATAGCACCAAAATCATTAGCTTGATAACCATGAATTTCCTTAAGATGTGGATATTTTTCAATGATTTTTTTGCCAACTAATCTTCCTATTGAACGTCCAACAACTGAAACTTCTAAACTGTGAGTTAATCTAGTATGAACAAAATCGGTTTTTGACATTGGAATTACTTGCGTTTTATCTTGCAAACTTCTAAAAGGTGCAGAAAAAATAATTCGGTCATAATCAACCTCAAAGCCTAAGCGTGTATCGTCTTGTTCTATTCGTAAGCGTTTGCCTTTGTCGCCTTGACGTTTTAGTGATAAAAGTTGTTCCCACTTCATGGTTTGATATTTAGATTTTAAATATTATTAAAGTGTTTTTTTCATACAAATGCTGTTTTCAACGCCAATATATTGTCCGAAGTTTTCCGTGATTTCATAACCCAATTTAGTGTACAAATAAATAGCGTCTTTTTGCATAAATCCTGTTTCAAGTATAGAAACTGTATATTTTTCTTCTTTTGCCCAATTTTCTAATTCGGATAAAATTATTTTGGCAACTCCTTTTCCGCGATGTTCTGGCAAAGTAAACATTCTTTTGATTTCGACGGTTTCAGAATCATATTCCTTGTAGGCGCCAATTCCAATTGCTATTTCATTTTCATAGCAAATTAAAGCATTCTTCAATAAGCTAGATTTATTAAATTGTGCATAAAACGCGTGATCTTCTCCATCTAAAACACGTAAATAGGCGTCTAATTGAACGACTAATTTTTCAAAATCTTTGTTGTCAGAGGTTGTGCGAACTAAATCCATTTTGTATGTCATCTTGAGGTTTTCCAATTTCATCTATTGAATTATGCATTTCTATTGCTTTGTCAAAATCTACTTTTCGTACAACATATGTGTCAGAAATTGAATCATGCCAACCTCTTGCATTTGAACCTAAAAAGGATAATCCATCAAAAGGAATAAATCGGCAAAGTGTTCTTTTTAAGATTTGGTTGGCGTCTGGTTTTAAACCTTCTTCATCTACAACAATTGTTTGAGTAATAAATTTGGCTAAAGAACGAGAAAACAACGTTTCAGTTAATCCATAATAAAAGAGTAAAATTACACCTCCAAAAAGGTATTCTTCTATTTTATTCATGTTTTGAATCCAATCATAAAGGGCGGAAAAATTAGTTAATTCCCCAAGAAAATAAGCAAAAAAACCAATTCCCATACTTAATATAAACTGAATACCAAAATCAATTAAATAATTTAAAAATCGTTGCCCTTGTGAGGCATGTAAATCACTTGTTACATAAAATTGTTTACTTGCCATAGTTTACTTTTTATCATTTGCCAAAAAGAAATTTCTCGATTTCTTTGGATATTGGTTGTAACTTCTATCACTAGGATTAGCAATTACGGTTTTGATATTTATTTTATCACCTAACTTAAAACTTGCTTCAGTGTATTGATAATCCAACAAATAGTCTCCGCAAAAATAATTTCCGTCTTTGTCTTTTTCTATAATTCCTGTATAAAGTCCTTTTTCTGTTGCCATTTTTTTATTTGATTTTCAAAGATATTAAAAAATAAAACAGCCATCTCTAGACAGCTGTTTCTATATTCTATTCTTTTTACTCTATTTTCTAATTAAGAACCACACATTTCACAATCATCTGGACCAGCATTTCTTGCTCTTTCTACCATTGCTGCAAAATCTTCTGCTGTCATTTCTCCTGTTTCATTTGGAGCGGCAACTTCTAGTGTAACAGCTTCTTTTTCGGCTAATGGTTCTGCTTTTTTATCATTGTTTAATGTAAATTTAATAGCATCAACAGCCGCTTTTGTTCTTAGGTAGTACATACCTGTTTTTAAGCCGCTTTTCCATGCGTAAAAGTGCATTGATGTTAATTTAGCATAATTAGCATCTTGCATAAACAAGTTCAACGATTGCGATTGGTCAATAAAGTAACCTCTATGACGTGACATATCGATAATATCTTTCATCGACATTTCCCAAACGGTTTTGTACAATTCTTTCAAGTCTTGCGGAATAGATTCGATATTTTGTATAGAACCATTATGACGCATTATTTCTTGTTTCAACGTTTCGTTCCACAGACCTCTTTCTACTAAATCGTTTAGTAAATGTTTGTTTACCACAATAAATTCTCCCGAAAGTACACGACGAGTATAGATGTTAGAAGTATATGGCTCAAAGGCTTCGTTATTTCCAAGAATTTGTGATGTTGATGCAGTTGGCATAGGCGCCATTAGTAGTGAGTTTCTAACACCATGCTGCATTACTTCTTTTCTTAGACTTGCCCAATCCCATCTTCCAGATAAGTCTGTATCTTTTAGTCCCCAAAGGTTGTATTGAAATTCTCCTTGTGAAATTGGCGAACCTTCAAAAGTTGAATAAGGCCCTTCTTCTTTTGCCATTTCCATAGAAGCGGTTACGGCTGCAAAGTAGATGGTTTCAAAGATATCTTGGTTCATTTGCTTAGCTTCGTCACTTGTAAAGGGTAAACGTAGCATAATGAAAGCATCTGCCAAACCTTGAACTCCTAATCCAACCGGACGATGGCGCATATTAGAATTTTCGGCCTCTTTTACTGGATAGTAATTTCGATCGATTACTTTGTTTAAATTTCTCGTTACACGTTTTGTCACATTATACAACAATTCGTGATTGAATTTTCCGTTTTCAACAAACATTGGTAACGAAATTGAAGCCAAATTACAAACTGCAATTTCGTCAGCAGAAGTGTATTCCATAATTTCGGTACACAAGTTTGAAGAACGAATTGTTCCAAGATTTTTTTGATTTGATTTTCTGTTTGCTGCGTCTTTGTACAACATATAAGGTGTTCCAGTTTCGATTTGTGATTCTAGGATTTTTTCCCAAAGTTCACGCGCTTTAACTGTTTTTCTTCCTTTTCCTGCTGCTTCATACGAGGTGTATAATGCTTCAAATTCATCGCCATAAACATCGCATAAATCTGGACATTCATTTGGACACATCAATGTCCAATGAGCATCTTCTTCGACACGTTTCATAAACAAATCGGAAGTCCACATTGCGAAGAATAAATCTCTTGCGCGCATTTCTTCTTTTCCTGTATTTTTTTTCAAATCGAGGAATTCAAAAATATCTGCATGCCAAGTTTCTAGGTAAATGGCAAAACTTCCCTTTCTTTTTCCACCGCCTTGGTCAACATAACGAGCTGTATCGTTGAAAACTCTCAACATAGGAACAATTCCGTTAGAAGTTCCATTTGTCCCGCGAATATAAGAACCCGTCGCACGAACATTGTGAATTGATAATCCAATTCCCCCTGCAGATTGCGAAATTTTAGCTGTTTGTTTCAACGTGTCATAAATTCCGTCAATACTGTCGTCTTTCATAGTTAATAAGAAACATGATGACATTTGCGGTTTTGGAGTTCCAGCATTGAACAATGTAGGAGTTGCATGTGTAAAGAATTTTTTTGACATTAAGTCGTATGTTTCAATAACCGATTTTAAGTCGTTTAGGTGAATTCCAACAGCAACACGCATTAACATATGTTGCGGTCTTTCTACAATTTTACCGTTTATTTTTAGCAAATACGAACGTTCTAATGTTTTGAAACCGAAATAATCATAGTTAAAATCGCGGTTGTATATGATGTGTGAATCTAAAAATTCAGCATTTTCTTGAATTACTTTGTGAACTTCTTCAGAAAGTAATGGTGCTTCTTGGTTGGTTCTTGGATTTACATAATGAAACATATCGTTCATTGTTTCCGAGAATGATTTTTTGGTGTTTTTATGTAAATTAGAAATAGCAATTCGAGCTGCTAATTGAGCATAATCAGGATGTGCAATAGTCATAGAAGCTGCTGTTTCGGCTGCAAGATTATCTAGTTCGGATGTGGTTACTCCGTCATATAATCCTTCGATAACTCGCATGGCAACTTTTACTGCATCAACTAAATCGTTCAAACCATAGCATAGTTTTTTTATTCTATCTGTGATTTTGTCGAACATTACTGGCTCTTTGTGGCCGTCTCTCTTTACTACGTACATAAATTTTTGTTTTTGTGAAATAGAAAATCCCTTCGCTATTTCGGGTTATTTGTAATATAAACTGAAAATATTTCAGATTTTTTTGAACCATTAAGATAGTTAAGAAAACTACGTTTCAGCAAGACTTAATTTTCTTAATGGCTTGTATTTTTTAGATTAAAAATCAGCGTCAAAACTAATTTTGCTTGCTTCAGAATCGGAGTTCATTACGCCTGCTTTTTGGTATTCGGCAACGCGTTTTTCAAAGAAATTGGTTTTTCCTTGAAGCGAAATCATATCCATAAAATCAAATGGATTTGATGAATTATAAACTCTATCACAACCCAATTCAACCAATAATCTATCGGTAACAAATTCTAGATATTGTGTCATTAAAGTTGCATTCATACCTATTAAACTTACTGGAAGGGATTCGGTAATAAATTTTCTTTCGATATCTAATGCGTTTGTTAAAATTTCGGTAATTCTTGCTTTTGACACTTTATTTACAATGTGATGTGTATGCAAATGCACGGCAAAATCGCAATGCATTCCTTCGTCACGGGAAATTAATTCATTGGAAAAAGTCAATCCTGGCATCAATCCACGTTTTTTCAACCAGTAAATAGAACAGAACGATCCTGAAAAGAAGATTCCTTCAACAGCGGCAAAGGCAATCAATCTTTCGGCAAAACTTGGTGATTCAACCCATTTCAAAGCCCATTCTGCTTTTTCTTTTATAGCTGGAAACGTTTCAATAGCGTGAAACAACATGTCTTTTTCGGCTTCGTCTTTTACATAAGTATCGATTAATAACGAATAGGTTTCGCTATGAATGTTTTCCATCATTAATTGAAAACCGTAGAAAAATTTGGCTTCTGGATATTGCACTTCGCTTACAAAATTTTCGGCTAGGTTTTCGTTTACAATTCCGTCAGAAGCAGCAAAAAAAGCTAAAATGTGTTTTATAAAATATTTTTCATCAGCATTTAGTTTGTTGTTCCAATCGTTTAAATCGGTGTGTAAGTCGATTTCCTCGGCAGTCCAAATGCACGCTTCTTGTTTCTTGTACCATTCCCAAATATCTTGATGTTTAATTGGGAAGATTACGAATCGGTCTTTGTTTTCTTGTAAAATAGGTTCAACTTGAGACATGATGTAAATTTATTGTAAAATTTAAGTAAAAATTAAGATTTTTTCCGATTACAAAGATTGTAATTAGTTGTGTGAAATGAAAGCCAAACTTATTCACAATCGAGACTAGTTTTTAACAAAGCAGAATGATAAAAGTAGAAAAATAGATGTTTTTAAGTTATTGATTGTCAGATGTTTAAAATTTATAAAATAACACGAAACCCTTGAAACAAAGGGTGTTTCAAGTAATGAACAATTCTGTTTTTGGTTGCGTTTTGGAAGTTATTTTTTTAATTCATCGGCTACTTTTTCAAGTTCAGAATACCAATCTTCGCCAAATTTTCGAATGAGTGCTTCTTTGACAAAAATGTAAATTGGAACTTGTAATTCTTTACCCAAAGTGCAAGCATCATCACAAATATCCCAACGATCATAATTAACCGCAGCAAACTCGGTAAAATCTTTTACACGAACAGGATATAAATGACACGAAACCGGTTTTTTCCAAGAAATTTCTCCTTGATTATAAGCTTGTTCGATACCGCAAAGTGCTGTTTGACCATCAAAAATTACATAAGCACAGTCTTTTTCATCAATTAACGTTGTTTCAAGGGTCCCGTCGGTTCCTATTACAGAAGTTCCTAATTTTTCGATAGCTTCGATTCCTTCTTTACGAAGAAAAGGCTTCACTTTTGGGTAAATTTCGGCTAGAATTTTGGTTTCTTCTTCGCTCAGAGGCGCACCAGCATCGCCATCTACACAACAAGCGCCTTTGCAGGCCGAAAGGTTACAAACAAAATTTTTTTCGAGAATATCTTCTGATACTATGGTTTTTCCTAGTTGAAACATGTTTTAATTTGAAATGATAATTTTATGAGTTGAAGAGTTGTTATTGCTATCTTTTAAGAGAAGAAAATAAACACCATTTGGCAATTGTTGAATATTAATTTTCGAATTATTTTCAAGAGATTGTGTATAAATTAATATTCCTACTGAATTGAAAAAATTGGCTTCAAGTAATTGTTTTTCTGAATCGATATTTAAATAAGTGCTTGCAGGATTAGGCGTGATTTTAATTTGAGAAGCATTTTCAAAATTTTCATTTGATAATGACCCCAAACCAAAAACTTTGCTAGAAAAATAGGTAGAAAACATATCCTGATAGTTAGAAATTAATTTAGTGTTTAATCCGTTAACTTCATCAATATTAATACTATTTGCATCTTCTACGGTTAAAAGAATTGAACTGTTTTCATTAATAACATTACTTGAATAATATTCTTCTAATAGATATTTATCTTTGTAATTATAACAAACTTCTATTAACCCATCTGAAACAATTTTAGATTCTGAAATAGAATTTACCCTACCAACTTCAAAATCTTCATTTGGAACAGGAAGCGATATTGTTTTCCAAACTGTATGGTCAGAATTGTAAATATTCAGTAAATTATTTTCGATTCCAAAAGTGCCGTAATATTTTTCTAATCCTGAACTATCTAGTTTTATTCTAGTAACTTGGTTGTCATAACTGTGCTCCAATAGTAGACTAGGAATAGAATAAACACTTGCGTTGTAATAAGAGCCGCCTGTTGCAATTAACTTACTGTCAAGTCCATTTATAACGTTAATATTAATTGAGAAAATGGTAGGTAGAATCAATAAATCAGTATTGGTTTCATTTATTATTTTACTCGTATAAGTATAATTAAAACTTGATGTCTCTATGTAATAAGTATAACCAACTTCTATTAAATTATCTACATTAATTTGGTTTTCAGACAAAATACTTACTTCTCTTAAAACAGCTTCCGTAGGCATTGTAAGATTTATTGTTTTCCATAAAGTATGATCAGAATTGAACAGTTTGACTTGCTTATTTGTTTTATCAACCGCATAATATTTCTCACCTGAATTTTCTAGTTTAATCCTTTTGATCTCACCAAAAGAATATGTATTTTCAAGAACCAAACTTGGAAACGAATATACCTTACTGATTGAATTAGCAGGATTATTCGTTATATTCATTGTTATTAATTTGTCTGGAAATCCTTGAATTTTGCTAATCGAAGCTGAAAAACAATTTGGAATCGTTAAAATATCTGTCAGGTTTTCTGAAATTATTTTAGTCTCATAACTTATTGTAGAATTATTATAATAACCAAAAATCACTTCTAAATTAGTATCTGGATTAATTAGTGATTCTGAAACATGAAATATCTTGTTGGGTGCTAACTGACTTCCTCCAGAGATTGGCAAAATGATTGTTTTCCATAAAGTGTGGTCTGAATTATAAAACAACAATTCATTAGAATTATTCTTTAATAAATAATATTTTTCACCAGAATACTCAAGATTGACTCTCTTAATATGACCATTGTTATAGGAATTTTCAAGGTTAATTTGACCCGAAAAAATGAAAGTAGAGAAAAAGAATAAATAGGTAAATAGATTTTTCATATTCTAGCTTTTAAAAACCACATCTTAAGAATTTGAAAACAAATTTACTCTTTTTCGCATTAAGATTTCTGTTTTCCCTAATTTTACAACTTTAAAAATGGTATTATGTATTTAGATTTTAGAGAAATTGTCACCGTAACTATGGTTTTGTTTGCAGTAATTGATATTGTTGGAACAATTCCTATTATTGTAGATATGCGAAATAAAGTCGGTCATATTGAATCGGAAAAAGCATCTATTGTTGCTGGAGTGATTATGATTGTTTTTCTTTTTATTGGAGAAGAATTTTTGAAACTTATAGGTATTGACGTACATTCGTTTGCCGTTGCTGGTTCGTTTGTATTGTTTTTTCTTGCACTAGAGATGATTCTTGGCATTCGTATTTACAAAGACGAAGGTACAACGTCGGCTTCTATAGTTCCACTTGCCTTTCCACTTATTGCTGGTGCTGGAACGATGACTACGTTGCTTTCTCTGCGTTCACAATTTTATTCGATAAATATTGTAATAGCCATTATTCTGAATATTTTATTGGTTTATGCTGTACTAAAATCATCTGCCAAAATCGAAAAACTACTAGGAAAAACCGGTTTAGGCGTTATCCGAAAAACATTTGGAGTAGTTTTATTAGCTATTGCTGTTAAATTATTTGCTGCAAATGTTAAGGGTTTATTTGCTTACTAACTTTTTTAGTATTTTTGTATCAAATTTTATTTAAAAATAATGAAAATCTTTACCTACGTATTACTTTTTCTTGCTATAGCATTAATTGTTTTTAACATCACTATGCTAGATTTCAATAATCTGTTAGAAGGTGACAGTTTTATAGCACTTATAGGGATTATAGCCTCTTTTTGTGCTGTTCTAATTTTATTGATTTTTAGAATGTCAAAATCAATTGAAGAAAAATTCAAAAACCAATAAATTGATGTTTGATGTTTTGATAATTGGAGGCGGTGTTTCTGGTGTTTCTTGCGCACTTATTTTGGGTTCAGCAAAAAACAAAGCTTTTGCATCTGATAAAAACATTGGTATTATTGCGCATCAAAAAACTTCAGCATTGCAAGAAGCTTTATTCAATAATGCATATGGAATTCCTGCAGGCAAACTGGGTTCAGATTTGTTAGAAGAATCAATACAACAACTTTCTACATTATACCCTCATATCTCTCAAATAGAAAATGAAAAGGTGATGAAAATTTCAGGTTCGTTTCCAAATTTTGAAGTCATTACTAATAAAGCTTCCTATTTAACTAAAAATATTGTTGTTGCCATTGGAAGTTCAAACACATTTTCCATTGAAGGTTTAATGGAATATGTGTCACAACATCCAAAAGCAATAGTTGAAAAAAAGCGTATTTATTTAAAAAACAATGATCACAAAGTAGCAGAAGGTATCTTTGTTGCTGGTACACTGGCAGGTCATAGAAGTCAATTAGCTATTGCAGCTGGTAGTGGTGCAGCTGTTGCAACAGATCTTTTAACTTATTGGAATAATGGTATCGATTCTCAAAGTCATGATAGTATAAAAAAATAAAGCTATCCGATATTGGGATAGCCTTATTTTTATCAATAGTTTGCTTGTTTTATACAACGCCTTGACCCAACATAGCATCAGCTACTTTTACGAAACCAGCAATATTAGCACCTTTTACATAGTCAACATACCCACTTCCATCTGAACCATATTTTACACAAGAAGCGTGAATGTTTAACATAATGTTTTTAAGTCTTTCATCAACTTCTTCTGTTGTCCAACTTAAACGTAATGAGTTTTGAGACATTTCCAAACCAGAAGTAGCAACACCACCAGCATTAGAGGCTTTTCCGGGAGCAAATAATATTTTTGCATTTTGGAAAACAATAATTGCTTCTGGAGTTGAAGGCATATTTGCGCCTTCAGCAACACAAATACATCCATTTGCTACAAGAGTTTTTGCTTCTTCTTCGTTTAATTCATTTTGAGTTGCACATGGCAAAGCAATATCACATTTAACTTCCCAAGGGCGTTTTCCAGCAACATACTTAGCATTTGGATATTTGTTTAAATAGTCACTAATTCTACCATAGTTTACATTTTTGATTTCCATGATGTAAGCTAATTTTTCAGCGTCAATACCTGCTTCATC
Source organism: uncultured Flavobacterium sp. (assembly GCA_964558625.1). Classification (GTDB taxonomy): domain Bacteria; phylum Bacteroidota; class Bacteroidia; order Flavobacteriales; family Flavobacteriaceae; genus Flavobacterium. The sequence continues at coordinate 5,721 of CAZLEU010000013.1, read as the reverse complement.
ATAAATATATCCAGCAGAATCAGACATAGTAACTACTTTTCCTCCTAATTGAGTTGCTTTTTGTGCAGCATATTGTGCTACATTTCCAGATCCAGAAATTACAACTGTTTTTCCTGTAAAGCTATCTCCTTTGGTAGCCAACATACTCTGTGCAAAGTAAACATCTCCATAACCTGTAGCTTCTGGACGAATTAATGAACCCCCAAAAGAAATTCCTTTACCAGTTAAAACACCTGTAAATTCATTTCTTAATCTTTTATATTGACCAAACATATAACCAACTTCTCTTCCTCCAACTCCAATATCTCCAGCAGGAACGTCAGTGTCTGCTCCAATATGTTTTGATAATTCAGTCATAAAAGCTTGACAGAATTTCATGATTTCGTTGTCTGATTTCCCTTTTGGATCAAAATCAGCTCCTCCTTTTCCACCACCCATAGGTAAAGTGGTTAAGCTATTTTTGAATGTCTGCTCAAAAGCTAGAAATTTTAAAATACTTAAATTTACAGATGGATGAAAACGAATCCCTCCTTTATATGGTCCGATTGCTGAATTCATTTGAATTCTATAACCGCGATTTACCTGTGTATTACCCGCATCATCAATCCAAACAACTCTAAACATGATAACACGCTCTGGTTCAACCATTCTTTCCAAAAGCATTTTGCCTTGGTATTTTTTATTTTGTTCGATAAAAGGAATTACAGTCTCTGCAACTTCTTTAACTGCCTGCATAAACTCAGGTTCATTTTGGTTTCTTTTAGAAACTAATTCAATAAAAGTGTTAATACTTTGTGACATTTTTGATTGTTTTTTAACGTTTAAGAAAACGTTTTCGTTTGCGGTACAAATATATAATTTTATGAAATAATTGTTGTTGTTTTTTATTGACAAAAAGATTAAAAATTATTTTTCTTTATAAAATTCAAGTTATTTTTATTACTTTTCGAACTTTATTTCAAAAAGATAAAGAGAATTAATCCGCTTTTTATACATTTGCGGTTGAATAAAACTTCTTAGAAGAATATATATGAGAAAAAAGTTTGTTTTTTTATGTCTAATAATCAGCATGTTTTCTGCTAATGCTCAATATGGGCCATATTACTATGAGGTAGGTATTACATCTGGTCCTGTTTTTTTTCATTCTGATTATGGGGAAAGAGGGGATTTTAAAAATTTTATAAAGAATAATGGCTTTTCTTTGGGGGCACATTATTATTTTACTCCTAATGTTGATTATAAATCTATTCAAGAAAATTTCAAGGTAAGAGCTGATGTTGGTTACATGAAAGTTGATTTACAGCATTATGGCAAATATGTTGAAAATGACAAAAACAATTTGTTTGTTCAACAACTAAGAGCCATGCGAGCTAAAGTTAATGAGATAAATATAGGAGCTCAAATAGAATATTTTCCTTTTAAAACTGATGATTATATAAGAGGTATTGGTTTTACTCCATACGTTTCATTTGGTGGTCAGGCTAATTTTTACAGTGTTGTTTCTTCTACTTCATTAGGAGAATCTAACATTCCTCCTACTACACCGGTAAAATACCTTGATGCTGTTAGATCTGAAGATAAAATAGTGGCCTCTATATCGGGAGGCATTGGAACAAGATTTAAGTTATCCGAATACCATTCATTAATGTTAGAGTTTAATTCTAAATACTATTTTTCTGATTATGTAGACGGTTTAAACCCAAATAGAAAAGTGTATACTGAAAACAAAGCTAATGATTGGGTAACTAGTTTAAACTTTGGTTATATTTTCTATTTTTATTAATACTTATTCTACATATAAGATAAAAAAAACGCGATTTGAAATCGCGTTTTTTTTATCTTAATTTATCTGAAAGCTTGCTCTAAATCGCCAAGTAAATCATCTATGTCTTCAACACCAACACTTAATCGAACCAAATCATCACTGATTCCAACTTCTTTACGTTTTTCTTCTGGAATAGAAGCATGTGTCATTAAAGCAGGGTGATTTGCTAAAGATTCAACTCCACCAAGTGATTCAGCAAGTGTGAATACTTTTAATTTCTCTAAAAAAGAAATTGCATCTTCTTTTTTTCCTGAAGTAAATGTGAATGAGACCATTCCTCCAAAAGATTTCATTTGCTTTTTTGCAATTTCATGAAATGGATGATCTGGTAATCCTGGGTAAAATACCTTATCAACTTCAGGATGGTTACTCAAAAATTCGGCTACTTTCATACCATTTTCACAATGTCTTTGAACACGCAAATGTAATGTTTTAATTCCTCTAAGAACTAAATAGCTATCCATTGGCCCAAGTGTTCCTCCTGTTGCAAATTGCTTAAAATGCAATTCATCACCAAGTTCTTTGTCCTTTATAATAAGGGCACCAGCAATAACATCTGAGTGACCTCCAAGATATTTTGTAGCAGAATGCATAACAATGTCAGCTCCCAAATCCAATGGCTTTTGGAGGTAGGGAGTAGCAAAAGTGTTATCTACAGCAAAAAGTAAATTATGCTTTTTTGTTATTTTTCCAATCTCTTCAATATCAGCTAATTTCATTAGAGGATTGGTCGGAGTTTCAACCCAAACTAATTTAGTATTTTTATTTATTAATGATTGAAATTTATCCAAATCATTCATATCTACAAAATGAAATTTGATACCACTGTCTTTATATAAACGAGTGAACAATCGGTATGTTCCTCCATATAAATCATCCATAGCAATTATTTCGTCACCTTCCTTAAACATTCTCAACAAACAATCGGTTGCTGCTAATCCCGAAGCAAATGCCAAGCCTCTAGCACCGTTTTCTATAGAAGCTAATGCATCTTCTAGTGCTTGACGAGTTGGATTGGCTGCACGACTATATTCATAATCACCTATCGGTTGTCCTGGGCTTTTTTGGGCATAAGTCGAAGTTTGAAAAACAGGTGTCATAACCGCTCCTGTTACCTTTTCATGGTGTTGTCCACCATGAATTACTTTAGTATTAAATTTCATTTGTTTAATTTTTTACAAAGGTAAGAAGTTAAAATCATACTTTTATTATTTTACACATTTTACGATATCGCCTAAAAAACGGTTAAAATCAAATTCTGGATCTTCTTTTAAGCCCATTCGCACAATTACCAAATCGTTACTTGGGAAAATCGCAACCATTTGTCCTTGAAAACCACTTGCAAAATACATGTCTTTTGGAACATTTGGGAATCTTCCGCTAGCATTCAACCAAAACTGCGCTCCATAATTTCCATTAGAAGTATGAGTTGGTGTTGATACATACTTTGCCCAACTTTCATCAAACAATTGTTCTCCATTCCAATTTCCTTTATGTAAATACAATAGTCCAAATTTTGCCCAATCACGTGTAGTTGCCCAACCATATGATGAACCCACAAAATTTCCTTCCATATCGGTTTCAACTATTGCAGAGTTCATCCCTATACGGTCTAATAAATCTGTATACCAAAAATCCAAATAGTCTTGATGTGTCTTAAATTGTTTTCTCAATATACCACTTAATAAATTAGTTGTTCCAGAAGAATAATTCCATGTATTGTTTGGTTTTCCTACTAATGGTTTATCGATTTGTGATTGTGTCATATCTTTTTCTGTAAAAAGCATTTTGGTAGCATCGCAAATCTTATCGTATTTTTCTTCCCACTCCAAACCAGAGTTCATATGGAGCAAATCATTAATTGTAATTTTAGCCCGCTCATCCTTTTTCCATTTAGCTATTGGAGCAGGTTTTGTAATATCGATTTTACCTTGTTTTTCCAGAATTCCAAACAGAGTTCCTGTAATGCTTTTTGTCATTGACCAACCCAAAATTCGGGAATTTCTATTGAAACCCTCAACATATTTTTCAGCAATAATTTTATCTTTATAAACAACTATTACCGAACGTGTGCGTTTCCTTTTCTCACCTTCTTTATCAAAAGCATCTTCAATAACTGTATTCAATTTTTTATAATCTACATTCGAAAAAAAAGTGTCTTTGGGTTCTATATTTCCATAAGGAAAAGGCAGATTATTATTCGTTTTTTTTCTTTTGGGTATGTGATACGGTTTTGCAATATCAAACTCATCATTAATCAAAGTGGCACCCAAACCTTCACGATAAATTGCTTTACGCTCTTTTAACCCATAAACTGTTGCGGTTACAAATTGCTTTTCCTCATTGATTACATTAGTTACCCAATTTACTTTATCAATATCATTATCTCCTTGTTGAATGGTCTTTAGAGAACGATTATCAATAAAATGACCAGAGGCAACACTTTTTGCAGAAAACCCAGAAAGCAAATCGAGTTGTGGGTAAATAAAAATGCGAAGATAAATTAGAATACTAACAAGAAGTACCACTAAAATTTTAAATATTTTTTTCATGTCAAAAGAGATTTTATGATGCAATTTAAGAAATTATTTTTTCAACTATGTGTCACAAACGAATTCTTAGATTGTGATCAATGTTGCTAATCCTTTTCATAAGGCGTTATAATTATCTAAAAATTTACCCAAAATCTATATTTCTAACGAAATAATACAGTTGTCATAAATTATACAATTCTATAATTATTAACATCTGTTTGGTAAAAATCAATTTCTATTTTACTACTTTTGTATTTAGAAAAATTCTAAATAAAGAATGTTAGACATACAAAAAATACGAGCCGATTTTCCGATTCTATCCCAAAAAGTGAATGGAAAAACTCTGGTTTATTTCGATAACGGAGCTACTTCACAAAAACCAAAAGTAGTAATTGATGCTATCTCAAGATATTATGAAGAAATCAATGCTAATATTCATCGTGGGGTTCATACATTAAGTCAATTGGCTACAGATGCTTATGAAGTGTCTAGAAGGAAAGTTCAGAACCATATTAATGCGAAATTTTCTCATGAAGTAATTTTTACATCTGGGACTACCCATTCAATAAATACTATTGCAAATGGTTTTGCTTCACTTTTGAAAATGGGTGATGAAGTTTTAGTTTCCGCTTTAGAACACCATAGTAATATTGTGCCTTGGCAAATGCTCTGTGAAAAAACGGGAGCCATTTTGAAGGTAATTCCAATGAATGAAGATGGCGAATTAATACTATCGGATTTTGATAAATTACTGTCTGAAAAAACTAAAATTGTTGCAGTTAATCATATATCTAATGCTTTGGGTACAATTAACCCAATTGACTATATGATTAAAAAAACGCATCTAGTTGGTGCTGCCATTTTGATTGACGGAGCTCAAGCAACCCCACATTTAAAACCTGATGTTCAAGCATTAGATTGTGATTTTTATGTGTTTTCTGGACATAAAATTTGTGGACCAACTGGAGTTGGTATACTTTATGGAAAAGAACAATGGTTACAAAAATTACCCCCGTATCAAGGTGGTGGTGAAATGATTGCAACTGTTTCATTTGAAAAAACAACATATGCCGACTTACCACATAAATTTGAAGCTGGAACACCTAATATAGAAGGTGGTATTGTGTTGGGTACTGCAATCGATTATTTGAATGAAGTTGGTTTTGAAAATATTGCAACATATGAACACGAATTATTGAAATATGCAACCGAAAAATTACTGGAAATCGAAAGCTTGAGAATATTCGGCACAAGCCCAAACAAAGCTTCTTTGATTTCGTTTACTATTCAAGGAATTCATCCATATGATATTGGCACGATTATCGATAAATTAGGTATAGCCGTTAGAACTGGGCATCATTG
>CAZLEU010000012.1:2902-41618 GCA_964558625.1 uncultured Flavobacterium sp. | reverse complement strand
TACTTGGTGTTTCATCTACAGAATTTTTAAGAAACGAAAGACTAAAAATTGCCACAGAATTACTCAAAAAAGGAAATGGAACTATTGCCGAAATAATTTATGCAGTTGGTTTTAATGATACTTCCTACTTTATTCGTTGTTTCAAAGAAAAATACAACTGCACTCCATCCGAATACCAGGAAAAAAACAAATAATTAATTTATAAACCATTGATTTTATTGGCTTGTAACACCTTGTTACATTTGTCCAATCTACTGATACAATAGTTTCATCGTTTTTGTTTTGTTATGTACAATTTTGCCTTGTACAACCAAAACATCAAAATTATGAAAACAGTAAAAATCAGCTTAGTATTTATTTTTGGATTATTCTTTAATCTATCATCTGCTCAATTATCCAAAGGGAATTGGCTTTTTGAGGGAAATATTGGAAACATTTCTTTCGGAAATACCGATTCAAAAAGTGTCTCCGAAACTTTTGAAAATCAATCAACATCGAAGAACTTCTCTTTTGATGTGTATCCAAGAGCTGGATATTTTATTTCTAACAACTTTGTAGTTGGCTCAACCATTGGTTTTGGCTTTAGTTCAGGTGATTCAGAATCTGAAAATTTAGCAAATATTAAAACTTCAGAATCTAAATATTCTTCTAGTTATATTTCGATTTCACCATTCATTAGGTATTATTTTCCAGGTAAAGATAAACTTCGTTTTTACGGACAAATTGGAACTGGTTTAGATTATACTCTTTCAAACAAAAGTGAAGGTAAAAGCTATAATGGTACAACAGGTGTCCTAAACAGCGCATATTCTTATGATTATCCAAAAAAATATAATACATTTTTCGCAAATGGATTAATTGGTTTGAATTATTTTCTTTCGAATACAACAGCGATAAATTCAAATATAGGGTATTATTATTCAAAAGGAAAGCAAAGTTCTAAATACACTTCTACAGACAATTTAGGAAACACAACTGTTTATCCTCTAACAGATTATACCGTTGATTATTCACGAATTCAATGGTTAATTGGATTTACAATTTATATAGACAAACAAGTAAAATAAACTTTAAAAATAAAATCGCATGAAATCAATTTCTAAAACAATTTCAATTCTAATTATCTTATTCATGATAATTTCTTGTAATAATAATGATGATAGCTCAACATCAACAACACCTGATGGCTATTTTTTTAAATCAAAAATAAATAATGTTCAGTTTAACGCTGTAGTACCAGAATTTGGCGCTTCAAAATCAGGAAATGTAATTACGATTGCCTGTGTACAAGGGATACATAAATTTCAAATCAAGATTACTAATCCTATTGGTAATGGAGTAGGGACTTATACAATACCTACAACAACAGCGAGTACTGTTGTATTGACTTATGAAGATGATACAGCTACATATACTTCTGGAAATTGTGGTACAACAGGAACATTGACGATAACTTCGGTTGCTAACAATCAAATTTCAGGAACATTTTCGTTTAACGGTCAAAAATCGGGAGTATGCCCGCAACCTCAAAAAAACATAACCGAAGGTTCTTTTAAAGCTATCTATGCAGGTTCTTAAAAATTAGGAATAACTATTAAAAAACACTTATTATGAAAAATGTACACAAATTATTCACTTTGGTAGTTTTATCATTAATCTCTTGTGATAAAGACGATGCTACACCTAAAGTTATAGATTTAAAAGCAGATGTTACTTATGAAAAAGTTACACAAAACTCCTCAACTTCAGGTACAGTAAAAATTATTGCACATGTAAAAAATGTTGGTAACTCGGCATTTATATCTTCAGATAATCAACAAGTTGCAAATTTAGTTATGAAAGTTCCAGGGACTAGCGATATGATAATTGAGCATTTAGATTTTACAACAATTGCAAAAGATGGAGAGCTTACTTTTCAATCTATTCAAGATTGGGATACATCAATTGAGTTTCCAGCTAGTTTTGAGTTGAGAATTGTGTATGATCCTGATATTGCTATTGATAGTTCATCTGATAATGATGATTCAAATGATTCAAACAATACTTTTTTACTCGATGGTTTTGTTCTAAATACTTTATTCAATTAGTTATGAAAGCATTATTACCATTATTAGTTATTCTTTTTTACACGAATTCTAATGCTCAATTTCTTGACAAATTAGCAAAAAAAGCAGAAGAAGCCGCAAAAAGAACAGTAGAAAGAAAAGTTGAACAAAAAGCTGAAAAAACTACAGACAAAACAGTAGATAAAGTTTTGAATCCAGAAAAGAAAACAAAAAAAAATAAAAAATCAAAATCGGAAAAAACAGCCAATGATTTTGTTGCAGGGACAAAAGTAATCGCATCCGAAGATTTTATGCAAGATGCAATTGGTGACTTCCCAGTAAACTGGTCAACAAATAGCAGTGGTGAAATAGTTTCTTTTTCTGATTCTAAAACCAAATGGTTAAAACTAAATGATAACGGAAATTACACACCAAATCATATTAAAAAACTTCCTGAAAACTTTACATTCGAATTCGATTTATATTCTACAGATGATTTTTCGTTCTATTCAACGGCATTAAAAGTTGCTTTTATAGAATCTAAAAAGAAAAACGATTATACACAATGGAAAGAATTTCAAAGTGGAAAAGATGGGGTTGTATTGAGTCTTCATCCTCAATTAGCAGGAACGGAAGTAGTTGGCGGTTCTGGTTTTAGAGTAATTGATAATGGTTCAGAATTGATGAGTAACAATGTTGAATTAAATAGTTATAACAATAATCAAAACAGTGCTAAAATTCAATTTTGGAGACAAAAAAACAGATTGCGAATGTATATAAATGGCGAAAAAGTTTGGGATTTACCCAATGTATTTCAAGAGACTAACTACAACAGTATTGTGTTTTTCACACACGGATATTATGAGAAAAAAGATAAATACTACATCTCAAATCTTCGTTTAGCAATAGCAGGAGAAGACACAAGACATAAGTTAATTGAAACTGGAAGTTTTTCAACAAATGAAATTTTATTTGATACTAATAAAGCGACTATTAAATCATCAAGTACGACCGTTCTAGAGGAATTGGGTAATGTATTAAAAGAAAATCCAAAAGTTAAAATTTTAATTACTGGTCATACCGATAATAATGGAAAAGATAGTGATAATCAAAAACTTTCCGAACAAAGAGCAGAAAGTGTGAAAAATTATCTAGCATCAAATTTTGCCATTGAAAAAACAAGAATGACAACAAACGGAAAAGGAGAAACAGAGCCAATTGCTGAAAACACATCAGATGAAGGTAAAAGGCAAAATCGTAGAGTAGAATTTAACATAATAAAATAAATTTAATCAATCAATGCCTAAAAAAGAAAGAAAATATGAGGCAAATATTGATAAACTTCCTTCAAATAAAGTTTACATCAATGTAAATCACTTAGAAAAAGGAGATTATGAATTAAATATTATCAATAAAAATAAATTAATTAGTAAAACAACTTTTAAGAAAAGATAACATGAATAAATCAATAAAAATAATTGTCTTCTTGTGTATCATTATTGCATTTTCTTGTAGTAGAGACGATGATTCAAGCTCATCTTCAACAGCAAGAAGCAAAGATATTTACATTTGTGGAATAGAATCAAATGGTATTCATAATATAGCCAAAGTATGGAAAAATGGAGTAGCATCAAACTTGACTGATGGCACCAAAAATACTATTGCAAGATCAGTATTTGTTTCAGAAAACGATATCTATGTAGCGGGATATGAAGAAAACAGTTTAACTAGGATAGCTAAGCTATGGAAAAATGGAGTAGTTACAGATTTGAGCGATGGTACCCAATTTGCCTATGCATACGATGTTGCAGTATCGGGAACAAATGTTTACGTGGTTGGTTTCGAGTCTAATGGTACTAAGAATGTGGCTAAGATTTGGAAAAATGGTGTTCCAACCAATTTGACAGACGGTACAAAAAATGCTTCAGCAAATTGTATTGTAATTTCTGGAATTGATGTGTATGTAGGAGGTTTCGAATCTAATGGGACTAAGAATGTTGCTAAAATTTGGAAAAATGGATCAGAAATAATTTTGAGCGATGGTGCTTTTGATAACTCAGTCTTGTCAATTGAACTAGCCGGAACCGATGTTTATGCTTGCGGCTACGCTTTTAATGGAACTAAATATGTTGCTAAAATTTGGAAAAATGGTTTTGCGACTTATCCAACAGATGGAGGAAATACTTCTTATGCTAACTCAATAGCTGTTTCTGGAAACGATGTATATGTAACAGGATATGAATCTGCTGGAACAGTTAATGTTGCCAAAATATGGAAAAATGGCGTTTCAACTAATTTAGGCAATGGTATATATAATTCATATGCATCTTGTATCACAATATCAGAAAACGATGTATTTGTATCAGGTAGCGAATATAATGGAACAAATAATCTGGCTAAATATTGGAAAAATGGAATAACCACAAATATGTCCGAAACACCATTAAATGGTCAATGCTATTCAATTTTTATCAAATAATTAGAAAACTGTAAATCAGTTTATATATAATTTGGAGTTAGTTTTTAAAGTCTGTTAGCAATAGCAGGCTTTTTTAATTTAACTGCTCCTGAAAAACCTCTAATAAATATTCAGGAGAAACCATACGGTTGGGTGATTTTTCCATTGCTTTTAAAACACGTTTTATTGCAAATGGATTTAATCCCATATTAATTCCAATTTCGTGAATTTTTATTTGCTCACGGTCGTGTAGTACACCATCACAATGCATTAACAATGCCAAACGATAAAATTGCTGAATACGTTCAAATTCACTCTTTATAATTTCGCTTCGATGCTCCTCATGAAAAAGTTGTTTTAATTCATCATTGCTAATGCCTAATTCCACCGCAACTATTGATAAAAACATATACTCTCTTTCGTGCAATTCACCATCTACAATTGCAAATGCAATCATATCCGATAATAAACTTATTTTTTCTTCTTTTGTATGCATCAAAATGATTATTTTTAGCTAAAATATAATTTTTTGTTAATTTTTAAAAATTTATTCACTTGAAATTCATTTTATCACTTTTCATTAGTACTTTTTTTTTGGCATCATTAGCACAAGAGAGTACTGCCAGCAAGCAAGTTTCTTCTTTTACGATAGAAGCTCCACAATTAAAAACACTTAAGAAAATTTGGCTGTATTTGCCCAAAAATTATGTTACGACAAAGAAAAAATACCCAGTAATTTACATGCATGATGGACAAAATTTATTTGATGCCAAAACTTCTTATGTAGGTGAATGGAACATTGATGAAACACTTGATAGTCTAAATGCACAAGTTATTGTAGTCGGAATTGAACATGGTGGCGAAAAAAGAATAGAAGAATTATCAGCTTACAAAAATAAAAAATACGGCGGTGGCAATGCCGATAATTACCTTGATTTTATTGTAAACACATTAAAACCACATATCGATAAAAACTACAGAACCAAAGCCAATGCCAATCAAACATGTCTTTTCGGAAGCTCACTAGGGGGATTGGTTTCGTTTTATGGTGCTATAAAATACCCTGAAGTTTTTGGTAAAGTTGGATGCTTTTCACCTGCTTTTTGGTTCAATAGAAATGAAATGTTTACTCTGATGGAAAAGACAAATGAGTTTAAAACCAAAGTCTATTTCTTATGTGGCGACAACGAAGGTGATGAAGATATGGTAAAAGACATGAATAATGTTGAAAATTGGGTAAATTCCAAGCGATGCGAATGCAAAAAGTTAAACAAAAAAGGGATTGTAAAAAACGGACAACATAACGAAAAATTATGGCGTGAAGGTTTCAAAAAAGCGTACCTTTGGTTGTTTTAAAACTATATAATGTAACATTTGTATATTGTATACTGAAAAGTGTAAATTGCAACATACATTATACAACAATACAGTAATACAATAAAAAAATGAACAACAACGATATTTTCAAAAAACTACGAGTAGCATTAATGTTACGAGATGATCAAATAGTTGAAATCTTGCAGTTAGTTGATTTTAGAATTTCTAAATCAGAATTGGGAGCTTTTTTTCGCGACGAGAAACACGAGAATTTTATGGAATGTGGCGATCAGGTCTTGCGTAATTTCTTAAACGGATTAATCATTCATTTGCGAGGAACAAAAGAAAATCCTAAAAATCCAAATGAAGTTTTAGCCCAACACAGAGCTGAAGCCAAGCCGAAGCCATATAAAGATAAGAAAATAGAAAATAGAGAAAAGAAAGCAGAAGAAAAGCCTGTTTTTAAAAAGAAATTTTCAACCAAAAATCATGTCAAGAAAGAACCAATTGTAGAAAAAGTACAATTCAAAAACGGAAAAAATAAGAAAGATAATAAGTAAATAAGTGTTTTGCTTGTAATATTATTTATTCCAAATTTTCCAAGCTTTTTCCGCCTGAAAAACGAGCATTTCGTAACCATTTTTAATTACTGCACCTTTTTTTTTAGCTTTTTTAAGAAATTGCGTTTCTTCTGGATTATATATCAAATCAAAAGCAATGTGTTTTTCGGTAAAATAAGCATATGGAATAGGAGGGAAGTCTTTAGTGTTTGGATATGTTCCTAGTGGCGTGCAGTTGATTATGATTTGATAATTGTCAAAAGTAGTTGCATTCACATGATTATAATCAATAGTTTTTTGCTTCGCCAGTTCGCTATTGCTCGGGTCTGAAGCTTCTCTCGAAACAAAAGCAAATTGAATATCTAAATCTTCCAATGCAAAAGCAACTGCTTTGGCAGCGCCACCAGTTCCAAGAATTAAAGCTTTTTTATGATGAGGTTGCAAAAGCGGTTCAAGCGATTTTTTAAAACCGTACCAATCAGAATTGTAACCTTTTAAGTTGCCTTTTTTGGTGAATCGTATAACATTTACAGCTCCAATTTTGAATGCCTTATCCGAAAGAGAATCTAGATATGGAATTATTGTTTCTTTGTAGGGAATAGTAACGTTTAAGCCTTTCAAAGTTGGATTGTTCTTCAAAACCGTTGGAAATTCATCAATTGATGGAATATCAAAATTTTCATATTTGCAATCTTCAAATAATGGATCAGAAAATTTTTCTGTAAAATAGTTGATTGAAAATGAGTATGAAATGTCTTTTCCTAGTAATCCGAACTTTTTATGATTGGTTTCCAATTGGTCTGATATAGTTTAAAAACCATTAAGATAGTAAGATGTATATGTTGTCTTTTAATTCGTTTACTATCCTATTGGTAGTTATTTTTTATGTTTTTTTATAAAACTTTGCACCTTTTTTCTAGCCCAAACAACAGGAAATAATTCTTCTAAGACCGTTATGTTATTAGAGTTCAAACGCAATCCGTTGCTTAAATGGAAAGTTGCTTTTTCTTCTTCATTGAGCAGGAAATAGATGCCAGCTAAACGGTATTCAATTTCGTATTGTTCAGGGAAATATTCACTTGCTTGTAATAAAGTGAAAGCAGCTGTTTCAAATTCACCTAAATATTGTAAAATATCAACCCAAAACAACCAAGTATCTAATTGATAATCACCATTTTCAACTGCTTTTTTGTATCCAAATTCAGCTTCTTCAAATAAATTTAATGATTTATTGATTGTGGCAAAACGTTTCCAATACAATTTATTTTCGTTATCGATGGCCAATGCTTTGTTTACATAATAAAGTGCTTTATCAAAGTTTTTTTGGCGAACATAAAAATCAGTTATGGCAATCCAACCTTTGTCTAACAATGGATCTTCATGAACAGTTTGATTAAAATATTTTAAAGCTTCTACTTTGTTGCCTAATTTTTCAAAACATTTTCCAATGCGTAACAGGGCATAAGAAGTAGCATCTTCTAATTCTATTGTTCGTTGATAGCTTTCAATAGCTTCTTCATAACGTTTTAGTCTTTCATAAGCCTTCGCTTTTTCCATGAAAGCTCCCATAAACGATTCGTCGATAAGGGTTGCGTAATCAAAAGCACGAATTGCTTCTTCGTATTTTTTCAAGCCATAACTCAAGCGACCAATTTGGTGCCAAGCAATTTCACTATAAGGATTTTTATCAATGTATTTTTCTAAAAAAGCGATAGCCTCTTCATTTTGATCTAAAAATTCATAACAATAAACAACGTTATATAATGCTGATTGATCATCAAAATCTTCTTCCAAACACTTAGTAAAGTTTTCTTTTGCCAATTCTAAACTATCCATAAAGAGATATTCCATCCCAATTAGGTTATAGACATCGGCATAATCATCGGTATATTTTAATGCTTCCTGAAGTAGTTCTACTGCTTTTTCGTGATTATCACGTTTGGAATAGATATTAGCTTTTTGAATGTAAATTTCCTCGTTAGTTGGTTCTATTGCAAATAATTCATTTAGCAATTTTTCGGCAACATCGAGCTTATCCTCATATACAAGCATTTCGACTTGTACCAGCTTTAAACCTGTAGATTTAGGATGCTGTTCAAGAGCTAATTTTAGCGCTTTTTTGGCTAAATTGGCTTTACCCATATCAAGATAATGAAGAATAATTTCTTCAAACTCTTCCGAATCAAAGAAGAGCACCTTATTGGTTTTCAACATTGATTCGAACTTTGATAATGACAAGTTATAGTCTTCTTCTTCGTCGCTTAATTGCATACTTTTTGTATTTAGATTAGCTTAAATAAAAGTAAGCAAAATCTTTGTGATACGTAAAAAATGGTTTTTTGTTTTGAACAATTTAATTAACATTTAAGTTGGTGGTTTATGGCTATAGTTCAATATTTAATCATAAACCATAAACGATTAATTATAAACCGTTCGAAACTTCATCCATCACTTCTAAAATGATTGCACAACCCTCACGAATTTCTTCTTCAGAAATGGTTAATGGAGGTGTTATTCGGATAGCTGAACCTTCAAAAAGCAACCAAAATAAAATCAAACCTCTATCTTGAGAACGCAAAATTACTTGATTTGTTATATCGGAATTGGAAGTTATTGCAGCAAGCATTAACCCTTTTCCTCTAACCTCTTGTATCAAAGGGTGTACCAAAAGTGTTCTAAAAAGTTTTTCTTTTTCTAAAGCGGCTTGCATGAGGTTGGTTTCAATGATTTCTTGAAGTGTTGCTAAGCATGCAGCAGCTATGACAGGATGTCCGCCAAATGTTGTAATGTGACCGAGTTTGGGGTCGTGGCTTAGTAAATCCATATGTTTTTCATTGGCGACAAATGCACCAACCGGCATTCCGCCTCCCATTCCTTTTCCGATAATGATTACATCGGGAACAACATTATAATTTTCAAAACCAAATAATTTCCCAGTTCTACCAAAACCAGGTTGGATTTCGTCAATAATTAATAATGCACCTACTTCATCACAACGTTTTTTTACTTTGGTTAAAAACCCATTTTGCGGTTCGATGAAACCAGCTCCACCTTGAATACTTTCTAAAATTATCCCTGCCGTTTTGGTCGTTATTTTTTCTAAATCGGCTTCGTTGTTAAATGTTATAAAATCTACATCGGGTATTAATGGGCGGAAAACTTGTTTACGCTCTTCAAAACCCATTACACTCATCGAACCCATTGTGTTTCCATGATAAGCATTGTGACACGAAATTAATTGACTTCTTCCGGTTACTCTACGAACTAATTTTAAAGCACCTTCGGTAGCTTCTGTTCCAGAATTTACCAAATAAACCTTATTAAGACTTGGAGGTAAATTTTCAACCAATAATTTGCAATATTGAACTGCTGGACTTTGAGAATATTCTCCATAAACCATTACATGCGAATATTTATCCAATTGGTCTTTTATGGCTTGATTAACTCGTGCATGCTGATGACCAAGGGAGCATGCAGAAACACCTGCTACAAAATCTAAATATTTTTTGTTATTTGTATCGTAAATGTAAGAACCAATAGCATGTGAAACTTCCATTCCTAGTGGATAAGGCGAAGTTTGTGCTTGGTATTTTAGAAAGTCGTTGTTCATTATAAAATGAGTCTTTTTTGATGGGGCAAAATTAGGAAAAACGGCGCAACTATTCTCTATTTAAGAATAATTTATAAGTTGCCTGAAAAGTCGATTTCAATTTTTATATTTGTAAAATGATGCCTTTTAAAATAAAGCTGCAATGAAAAAAGTAATACTTCTGGTTTTGATTGGTCTAACTTTATCAGTCAATGCACAATATAAAAAACATAAGTCTAAAGCCAAAAATCATAAAAAAATTACCGTTGTGGAAAAGAAGAAAGTTGTATACCAAGTTTTTACAAGATTATTCGGGAATAAAAATACTACTAACAAGCCTTGGGGCACTATAGAAGAGAATGGAGTTGGAAAGTTTAACGATTTTACGGATAAAGCATTACAAGAAATTAAGAATTTAGGCGTAACACATATTTGGTACACAGGTGTTCTACACCATGCATTGGTAAGAGATTATACTAGTATTGGAATTACAAATGATGATCCAGAAGTAGTAAAAGGTCGAGCAGGTTCGCCTTATGCTGTGAAAGATTATTATAATGTTAATCCAGATTTGGCTGTAAATCCAGCAAAAAGATTAGAAGAATTTGAAGCGTTGATTGCTCGAACACACAAAAACGGTTTGCAATTGCTAATTGATATTGTTCCCAATCACATTGCACGTAAATATGAAGGAAAGAATAATCCAAATGGTGTTCGCGATTTTGGTGCAGATGATAATAAGAACGTTGAATATGACCGAAATAACAATTTTTACTATATTCCCGGACAAGCATTTCAAGTGCCAACTTCTGATACTTATCAACCTTTGAATGGAGAAAAGAATCCACTTATTGATGGGAAATTTGATGAAAATCCAGCAAAATGGACCGGAAATGGTTCTCGTTTGGCACAACCCGATATAAATGATTGGTATGAGACGGTAAAAGTAAATTATGGGATAAAACCTGATGGGTCAAAAGATTTTCCCGAATTGCCAGCAGATTATGCAAAAAAATCATACAAAGAGCATTTCGATTTTTGGAAAGATAAAGACGTTCCTAATTCATGGAAGAAATTCAGAGATATTGCTTTGTATTGGACAGCCAAAGGTGTTGATGGTTTTAGATATGATATGGCAGAAATGGTGCCTTACGAATTTTGGAGTTATATGAATTCGGCTATCAAAATGAAAAACCCTAATGCTTTTTTGTTAGCAGAAGTTTACAATCCTAATGAGTATAGAAATTACATCCACTTCGGTAAAATGGATTATTTGTATGACAAAGTGGAAACCTATGACCATTTGAAAGCGGTAATTCACGGCAAAACTTCGCCAGATGGATTGACTGTTATTCAAAATCATTTGAGTGATATTGAACATCATATGCTACATTTTTTAGATAATCATGACGAACAACGATTGGCAAGTCCAGAATTTGCTGGAAGTGGCGAACGTGGAAAACCTTTGATGGTCATTTCGACTACTTTGAGTTCGGCACCAACAATGGTCTATTTTGGACAAGAAGTGGGTGAAGCAGGTAATGAAGATGCTGGTTTTGGCAAACGCTCACGAACATCCATTTTTGATTACATTGGAGTTCCAAATCATCAAAGATGGATGAATGACGGAAAGTTTGATGGCGGACAATTATCACAAGCAGAAAAAGAGTTGAGAGATTTTTACAAACGTCTTTTGAATTTTTCTATAAAAAGTGATGCATTGATGGGTAAATTCCAAGAAATTCAAACTGTTAACAGAAATGAAACCGCAAATTACGGGCATAATGTGTATTCATTTGTACGTTGGTCTGCTACCGAAAAATTGATAATTGTTTCTAATTTATCGCCTGATTATGCTGAAAATTTTGATTTGAAAATCCCAGCTGATGTAATTTCAAACTGGAAATTAAAAGACGGAAGTTATACTGTAAAAGACCAATTGTACGGTAGTCCCGCTATTTTGAAAGTAGAAAATGGAGTAGGAGTTGTAAAAGTAAGTATTGGCAAAAGTGAGAGTTTTGTTTACAAATTATAAATTGTTTAAGTAAAAAGGTCAAATTCATTATTTTTTTATATTTGACTTAAACAGTTGTTATATAATGATTTGCAAATGTTAAAATTGATTTAACAAATTTTTGATTTGTTTAATTTTATTTAATTAAATTTTAAACAATTCAATTATGAAAGCAAAACTACTTGTATTAACACTGTTTTTTATTCAGTTTGTCTTTTCACAGAATATTGCATTTACTGATGATAATCTTAAAAATGTATTGCTAAATAGTAACATCAATTTTGAGCCACTTGGTAATGGTTATTTCAATAATGACTTTCCACCTATTGATTCAAATAATGATGACGAAATTTCTTTTACAGAAGCATTGGCCGTACAGAAAATAAACTTTGCATACGCATTCATTAATGATTTGGAAGGACTTCAATATTTTACCAATGTGAAATATTTAGAATTCTTTGGAGCCAATTTCCAGAGTTTTAATTTACCATCACTAATCAATTTGGAAACTTTAATAGTTAGCAATTCTTTTTCGAATTTGGTTTCTACAAACTTTGAGTTGGGTTCTAATGTTAATCTTAAAAAACTGTCTATCAGTAACAATACTCCGAGTTTGGATTTGTCTAGTAACATCAACTTGGTTGAGTTAAGTGTTTTTTCTACAAATTTAGAAACACTAAACCTTTCTAATCTTACTAAATTGAAAAGATTAACTTACCTTGGAAAATCCCCTACAATTGATTTATCTGATTGTGTTAATCTGCTGAGTTTAGTATGTTATGGCAATAGTGAAACAACTTATTTTCCTGACGAAAATCTATTAACATCGATTGATTTGTCTAATCAAACTAAGCTTGTTTATCTATCGATTTATGGTAATAAGTTGCAGACTATTGATTTATCTAGCTGTACTAACCTAGAAACGGTTGATTTGTCAAATAATGATTTAACGGCATTGAATGTTAGTAATTCAGATTACATAAAGCTACTATATTGCGCTGGAAATAACATAACTTCACTAGATGTAAATAATCTTTTTAATTTACAAACCCTGTATTGTGCTAATAATCAATTGATATCGTTATCAACTAAAAATGGCATAATTGAACAATATATTGATTTCTCAGGAAATTTAGATTTAAATTCTGTATGCAGTGATGAAAATGAAGTTGTTTATATGCAAAATCAATGTTATTTGAACGGAAATGACGAAGTTGTTGTTACTTCTAATTGTGACTCATCTACTAGTTTGGCAACCAATGCCTTTGATGAAGAGATGAGTATGAAATTATACCCAAATCCAGCTTCGTCTTCCATTTCAATTTCTTGTAAATTCAAAATTAACAAAGTTGAAGTTTTTGATATGAATGGTAGAATAGTTATGGAGACGTCTAATTCGACATTGAACATCGAAAATATTCAAAAAGGGTTGTATTTTGCGAGAGTATATAGTGATAACGCTTCACAAATAATGAAGTTTACAAAAGAGTAATTTTTTGAATTAAAAAATCCCAAATTCTAATTTTTTGTATTGGAATTTGGGATTTTGATTTTTTTGAAAATTCTATTTCAAAATTGTCTGTTTTCTATCGGGTCCAACCGAAACTATTTTTATAGGAACTTCGACTTCTTTTTCTATAAACTCGATGTAATCTTTTAGTTCTTTTGGTAAACTTTCAAACGTTGTTAAACCTGTTAAATCGGCTTGCCAACCTTTGAATTCAGTGTAAATTGGCGTTACATTTTCTTCTTCGATGTTGTATGGTAAATGTTGGATAACTTGTCCTTTGTAGTTGTAAGCTGTACACACTTTTAGGGTTTCAAATCCTGATAAAACATCGCCTTTCATCATCATTAACTGCGTTACACCATTTACTTGAATAGCGTATTTCAAGGCAACCAAATCCAACCAACCGCAACGTCTTTTTCTTCCTGTAACCGAACCAAACTCGTTTCCGACTTTTGCCATAACATCGCCATCTTCGCCAAAATCTTCTGTCGGAAAAGGACCAGAACCCACACGAGTGGTATAGGCTTTGAAAATTCCGAAAACTTCTTTGATTTTGTTAGGAGCAATTCCTAATCCTGTGCAAGCGCCAGCTGCTGTTGTGTTTGAAGATGTTACAAAGGGGTACGTTCCAAAATCGACATCTAATAATGAGCCTTGTGCACCTTCGCAAAGAATTGATTTTCCTGCTTTTTGTGCTTGTGCCAAATATTCTTCGCTGTCTATAAAATCTAATTTTTTTAAATCTTCGATAGCTTCAAAAAACTCTTTTTCAAGTTCGGGTAAGTTGTATTGAATGGAAACATCATAAAACTTAATCATAGCTTCATGTTTGTCTGCCAAAGCTCTGTATCGTTCTTTGAAATCGGCTAATTCAATATCGCCAACACGAATTCCATTTCTTCCTGTTTTGTCCATGTAAGTTGGTCCTATTCCTTTGAGTGTAGAACCAATTTTGGCTTTTCCTTTAGAAGCTTCAGAAGCGGCATCAAGCAATCGATGTGTTGGAAGAATTAAGTGCGCTTTTCTTGAAATAATCAATTTAGATTTGATGTCCAAATTGAATTTGGCTAAACCGTCAATTTCGCTCTTAAAAACAACGGGGTCAATTACGACACCATTTCCAATAATATTGATATTGTTTTTGTGAAAAATTCCAGATGGAATGGTTCTTAATACATGTTTTATTCCGTCAAATTCTAAGGTATGCCCAGCATTTGGTCCGCCTTGAAAACGAGCAATTATATCATATTTGGAAGTTAGTACGTCAACGATTTTTCCTTTTCCTTCGTCGCCCCATTGTAATCCTAGTAGTAAATCTACGGTCATTGTGTTGTTGTTTGTAGTTGTTTTTTATTCTAAATTTTATTCAAATGCTTTATCTATAGCCCCGATTGTAGTGGAAAGCTCCCGATTTATCGGGACTTGCAACGAAAAGCGGGAAAAAGGTTGGCTGAAAATGCCCAAGCCATTCGCTCCTAATCTTTCTTCTTATTGGCATAAAAATACAACGAATGATTGTGTATTTCTATTCCAAAAATATCTTCGATGGTTTGTTTGATGGTTTGTATTCTTGGGTCACAAAACTCGATTACTTCGCCTGTATCGGTCATAATGATATGATCGTGTTGTTTGTCGAAATACGATTTCTCGTAATGCGCCTGATTTTGACCAAATTGATGCTTGCGAACCAATCCGCAGTCTAACAACAATTCGATAGTATTATACAAAGTTGCACGAGAAACGCGATAGTTCTTGTTTTTCATTTTGATATACAAATTTTCTATATCAAAATGTTCTTCGCTGTTGTAAATTTCTTGAAGAATAGCGTAGCGTTCAGGCGTTTTTCGGTGTCCATTATTTTCAAGATATGCCGTAAAAACATTTTTTACAGTTTCTTGATTTTTAGTGTTATCGGTTGCAATTTGTGTCATATGTGGCAAAGATAAATTTAAGTTTACAAGTTTAAAAGTTTAGCAGTTTAAAGTTATAAACTAATTGTTAATAAAGCTAGTTTTTGTTTACTCTTGTAACTTTTTCAATACCATTAATCTTTTTGATATTATCAATCAATTTTTTCAGAATGGTGTTGTTTTGTACAATTACTGTAACTTGACCATTAAAAATTCCTGCTTGCCCGCTCAATGATATACTTTGAATGTTTACATGCATGTTGTTTGATATCACTTTGGTCAATTCGTTTGTTAGTCCGAGTGAATCCATTCCAGTAATATCTAATACTGCTCTAAATTCTTGCTGTGTTGAATCAATCCATTTTGTTTGTAATATCCTATAGGCATAATTGGATTGTAGACTTATGGCATTAGGACAATCTTTTTTATGCACTTTTATACCTTCGTTGATGGTAACAAAACCAAATACATCGTCACCAGGAATCGGATTGCAGCAAGTAGATAGTTTGTAGTCTAATTTATCTTGTTCTGAACCAAAAACCAACATGTCATAATTGCTGCTAATTATTGGTTTATGGATGTCTTTTTCGGCGGTATTGGGTGAACGTTTAATTTTGTTTTTGAAAAAGTTCATCAACGTGTTGCTTTTCTGAGCAGCATAATCTTTTAATTGTTGATTTTCTATGCTACCAATACCGACACGATAAAATAAGTCTAAGCTGGTTTTTAGTTTGAAAAAATTAACCAGTTCATTAACAACCGTCTCGTTAAGCGTTATTTTTAAATGTTTTAATTTTCGGGTAAGCAGTTCTCTACCTTCTTCTGCTATTTTTTTATTATTGTCATTTAAAACATTTCTGATTTTGTTTTTGGCACGCGATGTTGTAACATAATCGAGCCAGTTGGCAGTAGGTTTTTGATTTTGTGAAGTGATAATTTCTACCTGATCACCACTTTTTAATTCATGATTAAGTTGAACTAATCTCCCATTTACACGTGTTCCAAGGGTTTTGATACCAAGTTCGGAGTGAATACTAAAAGCAAAGTCTAATGAAGTGGCTCCTTTGGGTAAGGACTTGATTTCGCCTTTTGGAGTGAATACAAAAATTTCTTTGGCATATAGATTCATTTTGAAATCTTCAACAAAATCAACGGCATTGGTTTCTGAATTTTCAAGTGCTTCTTTTAGTAAATTTAGCCAAATATCTAGTCCACTTTCTTCGGTTGCTCCTTGTTTGTATTTATAATGTGCTGCATACCCTTTTTCTGCAATTTCGTCCATTCGTTCGCTTCTTACCTGAATTTCTACCCAACGTCCTTTTGGTCCCATAACGGTAATGTGTAAAGCTTCATACCCTGTTGATTTTGGTGATGAAATCCAATCACGTAATCGACTCGGACTTGGACGATAATGATCGGTTACGATTGAGTATATTTTCCATGCAAGAAACTTTTCATCATGAGGGTTTGATTTGTATACGATTCTCAGAGCAAATTTGTCGTAAACTTCATCAAAACTCACATTTTGATTTGCCATTTTTCTGCGAATAGAATAAATAGATTTTGGACGACCTTTTATTATATAGTCTACATTCTCCTCATCTAAAGCTTTTTTTAATACTTGTGAAATATCTTCAATGTATTGATCTTGCTCTTCTTTTGTTTCTTTTATTTTGCTAACAATATCGTTGTAAACGGTTGGTTCAGTATATTTTAATCCTAAATCTTCTAGTTGAGTTTTGATGTTATATAAACCCAATCTATGAGCTAGTGGTGCATAGATGTATAATGTTTCGGAAGCAATTTTTACTTGTTTGTATTCGGGCATTGAACCCATAGTTTGCATATTGTGCAATCTGTCTGCTAATTTTATTAGAATTACTCTAACATCATCGTTAAGGGTTAATAGCATCTTACGGAAATTTTCCGCTTGCATTGAAACATTTAAATCTTTCTTAACCTGAGAAATCTTGGTTAAACCTTCTACCAATTGAGCTACTTTTTTGTTAAACATTTTTTCAATGTCTTCAACAGTAATGTCGGTATCTTCCACAACATCGTGCATTAATGCCGCAGCAATAGAAGTAGCACCGAGTCCAATTTCTGATGCGACAATCTTTGCAACAGCGATAGGGTGGAAGATATAGGCTTCCCCCGATTTACGGCGTTGGTCTTTGTGGGCATCAACTGCTAAGTCAAAAGCCTTTCGAATTAGTTTTTTATCAGTTTCACTAAGTGTTTGGTAACTAATACGTAATAATTCTTTGTATTCTTGGGCAATTGCTTTGTTTTCTTTTTCTATGTCAATCTCGGTCATTGGTCTATTCTAGTAGTTTAATTTCTAAAATTAACAATAAGAAATGAGTTGTGCAAGTGGAAATTTTTAAATTTTCCAATTCTTTATTACTTATCAATTTCTTTATTTGCATTTGTTTTCAAATCCGTATTTTTGCCAAAATTATTTTGTCATGAAAAAAGTCTTTTTGTTTTTATTGGTTGTTGTATTATCAAATGTTCAGGCACAAGAGCGTCCAAAGTTGGTTGTTGGAATTGTTGTTGACCAAATGAAGATGGAGTATTTGTACCGTTTTTCGAATGATTTTTCTGAAAATGGATTTAAGCGATTAATGAGTAAAGGTTATACTTTTCACAATATGCACTATAATTATATGCCAACTTATACAGCTCCTGGTCATGCTTCTGTTTATACTGGGACTACACCAGCAATTCATGGAATCGTTGCGAATGAATGGTTTCATAGAACCCTAAAAAAAGAGGTTTATTGTACAGATGATGCTACCGTGACAACATTAGTTCCTGGGACTGAAACTGAAGGTAAAATGTCGCCAAGAAACTTACAAAGTTCTACAATTACCGATGAACTTAAGATGGCAACCAATTTTAAAGGAAAAGTTATTGGTATAAGTATAAAAGATAGAGGAGCGATTTTACCTGCAGGACATTTTGCAGATTGGGCATTTTGGTACACCAAAACTGGAGAGTTTATCTCGAGTTCTTATTATGGAAACGCTTTGCCAACTTGGGCAGATGATTTTAATAAAGAGAAAAATTATATTCCTTATGTCGAGAAAGGCTGGGGATTGCTCAAAACGAAAGAAACGTATAATGAAAGTCTTCCAGATGAAAATCCATATGAAGGAAAGTTGTATAAAAAAACACCTTTCTTTCCGTATAATATGAAAGAAATGTTGGCAAG
Organism: uncultured Flavobacterium sp.; assembly: GCA_964558625.1. Classification (GTDB taxonomy): domain Bacteria; phylum Bacteroidota; class Bacteroidia; order Flavobacteriales; family Flavobacteriaceae; genus Flavobacterium. The sequence continues at coordinate 22,998 of CAZLEU010000012.1, read as the reverse complement.
TAATGATGCTGGTGTTTTGAGAGTTAGCCCTTATGGAAATGATTTAGTAGTAGATTTTGCTAAGCGCGCAATCGAAAAAGAAGCCTTAGGGAAAGATGCAATTACTGATTTTTTAGCTATTAGTTTCTCATCTACAGATTACATAGGACATAATTTTGGACCTCGTTCAATAGAAATTCAAGATGCTTATTTGAGATTAGACGAATCAATCGCTAATTTTTTGAATTATTTGGACAGAACGGTGGGTAAGAATCAATATTTAATTTTCTTAACTGCAGATCATGCAGGAGCTGAAAATGTTACTTATTTGAAGGATAATAGATATAAAGTTGATAATATTAATTATAAAAATGTAGAATCAGATTTGAAAGAGTTTTCTAAAGCTACTTTTGGAGACGATTTAATTTTGAGTTACTCAAGTTTTAATGTGTTTTTTGATAAAGATTTAATCAAAACAAAAGGATTAGAATTGTCAAAAGTAAAGCAAGTATTTAAAGACTATCTTTATACCAAAGAATATGTAAAACGTGTTTTTACAGAAGAAGAAATTCTTGCGTCTTCTGGAACTGACGATCTGATTGATTTTGTTGCCAATGGTTATGACCCGACACAAAATGGCGAATTGTATTTTATTTATAAACCAGGATATATTGAATATGTTGCAACTGGAACGTCACACGGTTCGCCTTATAGTTACGATACACATGTTCCATTACTATTTTATGGTTGGAATATCAAAAAAGGCGAATCACATGACAAAAAAGTGATTACCCAAATTGCACCAACGGTTTCTCAATTATTAAAGATAACAATGCCTAATAGCACTAAGAGTGAAGTTTTGACCGAAGTGTTTAGTAAGAAATAATTACTTTTCTCGTATTACAATAAGTTTTGCTTTGAAACCTTTTGCTTGAGCAAAAACAACGTTTTTTTTCAAAACATCTTGGTAATCAATAACCAAATATTGTGTTGTATTTGGGTAATATTCGCCTTCGTTTAAGGTAACAAACTCTATTGTATTGAAACCCATTTCAAGGTTTATTATAAATTTTTGTAAGTCAAAATCTAGTGTTATTTGTGGAACTTGAAGTTTACCATTAACATATAAACTTAGCATATCGCCATCCACCATTTGATTGTCCCGCAAGTTGATAGTTATGAATTCTCCTTTTGTAACAAAATCTCCAAAATATTCATCTTTTCTAAAAGCACCATAATCAATATTTGGATCACCTTCACCAATAGCTATTTTTTTATTCAAATCTTCCACAATCAAATCTCCAGGATTAACAAATTGATTTTTTTTAGTCATACTCAATGGATTGAGGTTCTCAATTTTTTTGGTCGGACTAACGGGTGTTGGATTTGAAAAAGGATTTGTTTTGGTAGGAGTAGGCGCAACTGCCTTCTTTGCATCGTCTTTTATGGATGGCGGAATCGAAAAAGATTTATTCGAAAATTCAATTTGGGCATAACCTGATGCACAAATTAAAATTACAAAAAGGAAAGCACTAAAAATTTTCACAACCTAATTTTTGGGTTAAAATTAGTTTTTTTTTCTAAAGAGAATTATATTTTAACTTTTTTATAATTTTTGAAAAGCAATTTGTTAAAATATGGTTAACTATCTTTTTAATTGTTTTTTTCTAAATGTAAAAAACGTATTTTAGTAATCTTATGAAAGAAGTAATAAATTCCATATATAGTGAAAGTGGTCGAATTACCAGAATTGTCTACACAAGACATATAAAAGATTTTCTTTTAATAGGTCTAGGGGTAATTATGGCAAGTATTGGACTGAAAGAGTTTCTTCTTCCAAATAATTTTTTGGATGGTGGGGCAATGGGATTATCGTTATTGACAGAGATAATGACAGGTATTGAATTATCTGTTTTGATAGTTTTAATTAATTTACCGTTCATTATCATTGGTGCTAAACAAATTTCGGTTGAGTTTGCGATAAAAAGTGCTTTGGCCATTTTAGCACTATCATTATTAGTTCATTTTATTACTTTGCCCGCTATCACTTCTGACCGGTTATTGATTTCAGTTTTTGGTGGATTTTTTCTTGGAGCTGGAATTGGTTTTACAATTCGTGGTGGTGCTGTTATTGATGGTAGTGAGGTCTTGGCCATCTATGTTAGTAAAACAACAAGTTTGTCTGTTGGTGATTTTATTTCAGTTTTTAATGTTATTCTATTTTTATTTTCTGCATTTTTAGTCAGTTTTGAAACAGCGATGTACTCTATGTTAACTTATTTTGCAGCTTCAAAGACAGTTGATTTTATCATCAATGGTATTGAAGAATATATAGGAGTTACCATTGTTTCAAGAAAAGCAACCGAAGTTAAACAGGCCATTATAGATAAATTAGGTCGTGGTGTAACCGTTTATAATTCGGAAAGTGGTTATGGAAAATCGGGAGTGAATTATAATGAAAACAAAATTCTTTTTTGTGTTGTAACACGATTAGAAGTTACAAAACTATTGTTAGAAATAGATAAAATTGATGATGAAGCATTTGTTGTTCAGCATTCTATAAAAGATACTAAAGGCGGAATGATAAAAAAACGTCCATTGCATTAATAAAAAAAAAATCCACTATTTCGAGTTAGTGGATTTTTTGGATATATAGTATTTTTATTCAATTTCAACTTCAATCTGATTTTTTATCAAATCTTCAAAGGTTTCTCTTTTACTTATTAAATGGCCTTTGCCATCCTTCCATAAAACTTCTGCGGGTTTAAAACGTGAATTATAGTTGGATGCCATTGAGTAGCAATATGCTCCAGCGTTTTTAAAACATACAATATCACCTTCTTTTATTTCGGCAATTCTTCTGTTATTGGCAAACGTATCGGTTTCGCAAATGTAACCTACAATGGTATAAAAACGTTCTTTTCCTTTTGGGTTAGAAATATTTTCGATAGTATGTTGCGAACCGTAAAACATTGGTCGAATTAAATGATTAAAACCAGAATCAATTCCGGCGAAAACGGTTGAGGTTGTTTGTTTTACTACATTTACTTTTGCCAAGAAAAATCCAGCTTCACTAACCAAAAATTTTCCAGGTTCGAAAGCTAGTGTTAATGTTCTTCCATATTCTTTTTCGAAAGCTAGAAAACGTTTTGTCAACTTTTTTCCTAGTTCTTCGATGTTGGTTTCGATATCGCCTTTTTTGTAGGGAACTTTAAAACCAGAACCAAAATCAAGGAAGTCTAATTCTTTGAATTGTTTGGCCGCATCAAATAAAATTTCGGCAGCATACAAGAATACTTCAATATCTAAAATATCAGAGCCTGTATGCATGTGAATTCCGTTGATGTGCATTTTGGTGTTTTCAACAATGCGTAAAACATGTGGGATTTGATAAATTGAAATTCCAAATTTACTATCAATATGACCAACAGAAATATTTTCGTTTCCGCCAGCCATAACATGTGGATTTATACGAATGCAAACAGGAATTTTTGGATATTTGGTTCCAAAATGCTCTAAAACCGAAAGATTGTCGATGTTTATTTGTACGCCCAATTTGGCAACTTCTTCGATTTCTTCAAATGAAACACCGTTTGGTGTAAATATTATTTTTTCGGGAGAAAAGCCTGCATGTAAACCTAATAGGACTTCTTGATACGATACAGTGTCTAAACCAGAACCACACTTCTTTAACAACTTCAAGATTGTAATGTTTGATAAGGCTTTCATTGCATAATTAATTCGAAGGTTTTCTACCTTTGAAAATGCAGCTGTCAAACGGTTATACTGATGCTCAATTGTTGTAGCGTCATAAACGTACAACGGACTGCCATACTCTTCGGCAAGCGTAAGTAACTCTTTTGGTTGCATGATTTTTTAGTTTAAAATTTAAAAAGACTATGAGTTTAAATGTTTACTATTGAGTATTTTTACTCGCAACTCATAACTTTTGCAAATATAGCGCATCAAATAAGGAATTCAAATTGGTTTAACATTTCTGCGGATTTGGTATTTTTTATATTGATTTTTTTTCAATGTCGTAACAATTTAGCCCTGATTGTAGCGGTATCTTTTACACCTGTAAGGTTTATAAAACCTGACAGGTGTAAAAATATAGCGGAAAGCAGGAAAATGGATGGTCGAAAAAGCCCAAACCATTCGCTCCAACTATTTATTAAATAAAGTTACTAAATTGATATACATTTCTTTTTGGTTTCATTCTATTTAATTACTTTTGTGGAACTTTTTAAACGACAAACTTTTATTATGAATATACACGAATATCAAGGAAAAGAAATTTTAGCCAAATATGGTGTGCGCGTACAACGTGGAATTGTTGCTAATAATCCTGTAGAAGCGGTTGCTGCTGCTAAGCAATTGACAACAGAAACAGGAACACAATGGTATGTTATTAAAGCTCAAATTCACGCTGGTGGAAGAGGAAAAGGTGGTGGTGTTAAGTTGGCTAAAAATTTAGAGCAAGTAACTGAACTTTCTGAACAAATTATTGGAATGCAATTGATAACGCCGCAGACTCCACCAGAAGGAAAAACGGTTCATAAAGTTTTGATTGCAGAAGATGTTTATTATCCTGGAGAAAGTGAAACATCTGAGTTTTATATGTCGGTTCTTTTGAATAGAGCTACAGGTAGAAACATGATTATGTATTCTACAGAAGGAGGAATGGATATTGAAGAAGTAGCTGAACATACGCCACACTTAATTTTTACAGAAGAAATTGATCCACAAGTTGGATTACAAGGTTTTCAAGCTAGAAGAATTGCTTTTAACTTAGGTCTTTCTGGAAATGCTTTTAAAGAAATGGTGAAATTTGTTGAAGCTTTGTATGCCGCTTATATTGGTGCCGATGCTTCGATGTTTGAAATTAACCCAGTTTTAAAAACATCTGACAATAAAATTATGGCCGTTGATGCCAAAGTAAATATTGATGATAACGCTTTATACCGTCAGCCGAAATATGCTGAAATGCGTGACGTTAGAGAAGAAAACCCAATTGAGGTAGAAGCTAAAGAAGCAGGACTAAACTATGTTGACCTTGACGGTACTGTTGGTTGTATGGTGAACGGTGCTGGGTTAGCAATGGCAACAATGGATTTGATTAAATATGCAGGTTTTGAGCCAGCCAATTTCTTAGACGTTGGTGGTACTGCAGATGCAAAACGTGTGGAGTTGGCTTTTAGAATTATCTTAAAAGATCCAAACGTAAAAGCAATTTTGATTAACATTTTTGGAGGAATCGTTCGTTGTGACCGTGTGGCTCAAGGAGTTGTTGATGCTTATAAAAATATGGGTGACGCAATTAAAGTACCTATCATTGTGAGATTGCAAGGAACAAATGCTGAAATTGCTAAAGAATTAATCGATAATTCTGGTATGCCAATTTTATCTGCAGTTCAATTTCAAGAAGCGGCTGACCAAGTTCAAAAAGCGCTTTCATAATTAGATAGAAATTATTTTATATAAAAAATCCCGAGTTTGAAGCTCGGGATTTTTTTATTTTCTAGTTGCTTTAAATTTTTTAATGCCAAACCAAATGGCAAATCCAAGTAAAATGATGGCCCAAAACTGAATTATAAATGAAACAATATCTTCCAAAATAAACCAGCCCGATTGGATGCTATCCCAAAGTTGAATGCCTAAATGTGGTCGCGAAATCATTTTGTTTTCAGTATTGGCAATTTTTTCTTGTCTAACCGTTTCTCTTTGATAAATATTGAGTGTCAATGTACTAAAATTGACTTGGTCACGCAATGACAAGTTTTCAATTTTCTTGTTGTCAAGTTGCTCTTTTTTAGATTCTAAGGTGTCTTCACTGGTAACGATTTGGTTAAGTTTTTTACCTTTAGAATCAATAGCATTTGTAACACGATTCCCAGATGATTTTAAACGGTTTTGAGCCAATTCATTTGATAAAAGTTGCAAGGAAACATCGTCTGCTTTTATCACTCGATAATCTAAAAAGTCAATTTGCTTTGCAATTGTTTTGATAACGGTATCTAGTTGTGTATTGGGAACACGAATGGTAATGTTGTTTTCGACAGAATATTTAGTAGTTTCAATCAAACTATCTTGACTAATTTTGGAAGTTTCTCTTTCAGAAATAGAACTTTGTAAGTTGGTGTAAATTACAAATCCACCATGTTTTGTTGTAGCATTTTCAATCGCATAAGTTGATTGCGGAACATTTTTGACACGGAACTTGACATCAGCGGTTCTAATGAATTGTCGTTTTGAATCTGGTTTTTCGACAGCTGCCGACGAAGAAACAACATCTGCCGACGAGACTTCTTCGGATACAGAATCATTTACTGATGCGTTATCAGATTGTTTGCAAGAATAGGCGAGTGCTACTAACAAAATCGCTAAACCAATTTTTGGAATTGTTTTCATAAAAAATTACTATTAAAGGGTTGTTAATTAAAAATGGAAATAGTAATTTTTATTCAATAGCAAGATGGATTTAATTGGTTTTTAGCTAATAGATTCACTACTAAAAACTGTGCCAAGATTTTTGTAAATGTCTTAACTAAGAACTTTAATTTTGTATTTTTGAAAATCTTAAAAAAAGCGATTCGTTGAGAACATCCATTTTTAAATCTATTCCTAATGCTGTCGAGCTCAAATCGCAGTTGTTAGCATGGTCACAACAATTTAGAGAAGTTGTTTTTTTAGATTCTAATGAATACCATCAAAATTATTCTAGTTATGATTGTGTATTGGCTGTAGATGCTTTTACTTCGCTAAAAACTGATTATCACAATGCTTTTGAAGATTTGCATCAATATCAAAGTCAAACAAAAGATTGGTTATTTGGGTATTTGTCCTATGATTTAAAAAATGATATTGAAGATTTAAAGTCCACAAATTTTGACGGATTAGATTTTCCAGATTTGTATTTTTTTCAACCAAAGAAGTTATTTTTAATTAAAGATAATCAAGTTCAAGTCTGTTATTTAAATATGTGCGATGACGAGATTGAGGATGATTTTGAAGAAATTCTATCTTTAACTTCTAGCTTTCATCCTTCGGTTTCCAATAGTATAAATCAAAGAATTTCCAAAGAGAATTATCTCACAAAAGTTACCAAAATGCTTGAGCATATACATCGAGGTGATATTTATGAAGCAAATTTTTGTATGGAATTTTATACCGAAAATGCTCAAATTGAGCCATTAGATGTATATCAAAAACTAAATGCTATTTCGGAACCACCATTTGCTACTTTTTTTAAAAATGATATGCAATATTTGATATCGGCATCACCAGAGCGCTATTTGAAAAAGCAAGAAACCAAAGTGATATCGCAACCTATCAAAGGAACTTCAAAGCGATTTGAGGATTTAGAAATGGATGAAATTTCCAAAAAGAATCTTTCAGAAAATCCAAAAGAACGTTCAGAAAATATTATGATTGTTGACTTGGTACGAAATGATTTGTCTAAAACAGCCACAAACGATTCGGTAAAAGTGGAAGAATTGTGTGGGATTTATACTTTCAAGCAAGTTCATCAAATGATTTCTACCATTGTTTCAAATGTGGAACACACCACTTCACCAGTTGAAATTATAAAAACAACATTTCCAATGGGAAGCATGACAGGTGCACCCAAGATTTCGGCTATGAATATCATTGAAAATTTGGAAGAAACCAAGAGAGGATTGTATAGTGGTGCTATTGGTTATTTTGCTCCAAATGGCGACTTTGATTTTAATGTTGTTATCAGAAGTATTTTATATAATGCTAAAAATCAATATCTTTCTTTTTCAGTTGGAAGTGCTATTACATCATTATCAGAACCAGAAAAAGAGTATGAAGAATGTTTGCTAAAAGCCAAAGCCATGTTTGAAGTTTTAACTTAAAGTTTTAATTTTAATTGCAATTATTGGATACTTTTGAATTAATTTCTTTTTAAAACAATATGAGTACAACTATTTTAACCGATTTAAAAGGTGAGAATAATTCAGCTTTTGGTGAGCTTTATAAAAACTATTTTCATAGTGTTAAGCGTTTTGTTTTGAGTAACAATGGTAATTCTAATGATGCAGAAGATGTCTTTCAAGACACATTGATGGTTTTATTAGAAAAACTGCGTCAAGATAATTTTGAATTAACGGCTTCGCTAAAAACCTACATAATGGCAATTAGCAAAAATATTTGGTTAAAAAAGCTTAGAAAAGTTTTTAATGAAGTTGATTTCACAAATGAAAATTCAAATGCCTTTTTTGATGAGATTAGTTTGGCAATTGAAGATGAGAAAAGTTACATTGACAAATTACAAAATTACCTTCACAAAATAACTGAACATTGTAAGGGATTAATCCATGATATGTTCTTTAAAGAAAAGTCTATTGAACAAATTCAAAAAGAATATGGATATTCAACAATTCATAGTGCTCAAAATCAAAAGCATAAGTGTGTTGAACAAATACGAAAAGTAAAAGAGCAAGAAAGAAACTAAAATAAATTTTAATTCTTGGGTGATTATTTAAATTTTTTGGTATTAATAGATATAACTTTAAAAATTTAATCATGAAAAGTATTAAAAAAATCGTGTTAGTTGCGGTAGTTTTATTTTCTACACAACTATTTTCTCAAACACAGCCTTCAGTTTATGCTGTTGTTAGTAAAGCAAAATGGTGTCCAACTTGTATCAAAAACGAGGCTAGAGTTGGAAGCGAAGTCATGCCAAAAGTTGATATGACAAAGGTTGCAGTTTTAATGAATGATTTGTCAGATAAAACAACAAAAGAAGCATCTGCTCAGATTTTAAACGAAAATGGTTTAGGAAAACTAAAGTTCAAATCGACAGGAGTTATTTCTTTTGTTGATGCAAAAACCAAAAAAGTAATTTCGACAATTTCTGTTGCAAAATCATCAAAAGAAATTATTGAAGCTTTTTCAAAAGTTAGTTCTTTGTAAAAAAAAGTATAAAAGTTTGGTGTCAATCAACACCAAACTTTTTATTATAGTTTCATTATTGTTACTTTAGCATTTTATTATTTTAAGGATGCTAATTAAATTTCAAAATCAGTTAAAACAAAGTTTTCCATTTCTAAAAGAGAAAAAGATTCTCTTGGCAGTAAGTGGTGGAATTGATAGTATGGTTTTGATGAATTTGATGCATCGATTGAAATATAATTTTGTTGTTGCACATTGTAATTTTCAACTTCGAAACACAGAAAGTGACGAAGACGAACGTTTTGTAGTTTCAATATGCGAGAAACTAAAAATTCCATTTTTTACAGTAAAATTTGATACAAATAAATTTGCAAAGGATTATAAATTATCCATTCAGTTAGCAGCAAGAAAGTTACGTTATGATTGGTTTTATGAACTTCTAGCTAAAGAAGACTGCGATTATATTTTGACAGCACATCATTTGGATGATAGTGTAGAAACTTTTTTAATTAATTTTATTCGAGGTACAGGAATTGAAGGATTGACTGGAATTCCGACGCAGAATGAAAAAATTATTCGACCACTTTTGCCTTTTTCAAGACAAGAAATTCTTGATTTTGCACATGAAAATAAAATAGAATGGGGTGAAGATTCAAGTAATGCTTCCGATAAATATTTGCGGAATAAATTACGTCATGATGTAATTCCTATTCTCAAGGAATTACAGCCTAATTTGCTTCCCTCTTTCGAGAAAACTATTAAAAACCTGCAACAATCCCAGTCGATGATTGAGGATGCTTCCAAACTTGTATATAAGATTGTAGTTGTTGAATATGATAATATATTGAAAATCAATCTAAAAGAATTGTTGAAATGGCCAAATTATATAGCTTATTTGTACTATTGGTTGAAAGATTTTGGTTTTACAGCATGGTCCGACATAGCCGATTTAGTTTACGCACAATCTGGAAAGCAAGTTTTTTGTGAAGAATTTGGTTTATTAAAAGATAGAGATTATTTAATTCTTTTTCCAAAAAAAGAAACAGAGTTGGAAGAAGTTTTTTTGATTCAAAAAATAGAGAATCAAGTTAATATTCCCTTAAAATTTGAGTTTTGTAATGTAGGTGACACAACCATTTCGGATGCAAATAGTATATTTGTCGATGAAGAAAAAATTCAATTCCCCTTAAAGTTGAGAAAATGGCATGACGGCGATTATTTTTATCCGCTTGGAATGAAAGGAAAAAAGAAGCTGAGCAAGTATTTTAAGGATAAAAAACTTTCCTTGATTGAAAAATCTAAAACCTGGTTATTATGTTCTAATGAGCAAATTATTTGGGTAATTGGTATGAGACAAGATGAAAGATTTAAAGTAGAAACAAACACAAACAACATAATACAAATTAGATTAAAATGAAAAAAATAACCTTCGCATTAATTGCATTTTTTGCATTACTAAATGTTACCGCTCAAATAAAAGAGCCAGTTAAATGGAAAACCAAAGTTGAAAAAGTTTCTGATAACGAGTTTAATTTGATTATCAATGGAACAATTGAAAAAGACTGGCATGTTTATTCTCAATTTACACCAGATGGTGGTGCATTACCGATGTATTTGACTTTTCAAGATCAAAAAGGTAATTATGAATTGATAGGAAAAGCCAAAGAAAGCCCATATAAGAAGCATTTTAATGATGTTTTTGGTGTTGATGAATACTATTTTGATAATAGTGTAAAAGTGACTCAAAAAGTTAAAGTAACGAATCCCAAAACCACAAAAATAAAGTTAGAATTTGAATATCAGGCATGTAAAGAGGCCTGTATTAGTGACAAAAAAAACTTTATATTTGATATCCCTGCAATACAAGTTAAAGAAGATGTAGTTGCAGCAAATACTACTTTAGATACTGCAAAAGTTATTACAGACACAGTTTCGACTAAGAATGAAGAAATAAAACCTGTTGTAAATGAAGAACAAGCAAAAGCAGTTGAAGCACCAAAAAAAGAAGAGAAAAAGGGACTTTGGACTATATTTTTTCTGGCTTTTCTTGGAGGGTTTGCAGCATTGTTGACACCATGCGTATTTCCTATGATTCCAATGACTGTTAGTTTTTTTACAAAGCAAAGTAAAACAAAAGCTGAAGGAAAAAAGAATGCAATAATTTATGGAATATCAATTATTTTGATTTATGTTGTATTAGGCTTGGCTGTTACTGGAATTTTTGGAGCAGATGCATTAAATGCATTATCTACTAATGTTTGGTTTAATATTGTTTTCTTTGTTTTACTAGTTGTTTTTGCAACCTCTTTTTTAGGAGCATTTGAAATTATGTTGCCAAATTCTTGGGCTAATAAGGTAGATAAACAAGCTGATAAAGGTGGAATTATTGGTATTTTGTTCATGGCTTTGGCTTTAGCTATAGTTTCATTTTCTTGTACTGGACCAATTGTTGGGACACTTTTAGTAGAATCAGCTTCTAAGGGAGGCATTGCACCTATCATAGGTATGTTGGGCTTCTCGTCTGCATTAGCATTACCATTTATGCTTTTTGCAATGTTTCCTGGTTGGATGAATTCATTACCTAAATCTGGAGGTTGGTTAAATACTGTTAAAGTCTCTTTAGGATTTTTGGAGCTAGCACTGGCATTCAAGTTTTTATCAAATGCCGATTTGGTTTTGCAATTGCACTGGTTCGAAAGAGAAACTTTTTTAGCCGTCTGGATTGCTATTTTTGGAACTTGGGGAATTTATCTTCTTGGGAAAATTACATTACCCCATGATTCACCATTGTCTCATATTTCAGTAGGAAGATTATTTTTGGCATTGATAGTTTTATCGTTCACATTTTATATGATTCCAGGACTTTGGGGAGCACCTTTGAAGTTAATTAGTGCATTTCCACCACCTGAAACCTATAGCGAAAGCCCAAATGGAGTAGGAGGTTCCTCTGTAGTTAGTAATGAAAAACTCCCAGCTGGTGCCGAAATTGGTCCACATAAATTGGTTTTATTTACTGATTATGATAAGGGTATGGCATATGCAAAAGAAGTAAAAAAACCTGTTCTGTTAGATTTTACGGGACATGCTTGTGTAAACTGCAGAAAAATGGAAAATAATGTTTGGTCAGATGAGCGAGTATTAAAAATATTGAAAGATGAAGTTGTATTAATTTCTTTATTTGCAGATGATAAACGTCCATTGCCAATAAATGAGCAGCATATTTCTAAGTCAACAGGATCCGAAATTGAAACTATAGGTGATAAATGGACAGATTTCATGATTACAAAATATAAAACAAATACACAGCCATTATATGTATTAGTTGATTTAGATGGTAACAATCTGAATTCAGTTACGCCAACCACAAGTTACAATCCTGATGTTGCTTTATATGAAAATTGGTTAAAGCAAGGTATTTCAAATTTTAAAAAATAGTTCAAATCTAAATTGTATATTAAATCCCAAATTCGTTTGGGATTTTTTTATAGCTATATTTTTATTTAAGAAATATCTTATTTATTTTATTTAAAAGTGTATTTTATCGATTTTTTTTGATTTTTAAACGATGTTTTTATAATATTGATACAGATTAACTGATGTCAAAAAGATTTTTGCCCCACATCTATCTTTTTTTCTTAAACCTGCATTATTATGAAAACAAGTCTACTTACTTCGTTCCTTATTGTGGTATGTTCTATTACTACTATTTCATGTTCAAGTGATTCTGATGAACTTACAAATACAAGTTCTCAATTAATTACTAATTATGTATATTCAGATGATGAAATACAATTGTTTGATGCTATAAATAGTTATAGAATTGAACAAGGTCTTAATCCGCTCATCCTAATAAATCATATTTCATATAAATCACAAGAGCATAATCTATATATGATTGAAAAAAATGTTGTTAATCATGATTACTTTTTTGAAAGATCTAATAACATTATTGAGGTATTAGGAGCTGTTAAAGTTGCCGAAAATATTGCTTATAACTATAATAATGCAAATTCTGTATTGTACGCATGGTTGAATAGTCCCGATCATAAAAAGAATTTGGATGGTAATTATACACATATAGGTATTTCTATAACTGTAAATGCTACTAATGGAAAGAAATACTATACCAATATGTTTATGCGCTAATTGTTCGATTAAGTTGATACATAGATATAAAATTAAAAAAGCCACTTAAATATTAAGTGGCTTTTTTTTAATTATGGAATTTGTTATATTACATTTTAGTAATAATAAATTCAGATCTTCTGTTTTGTTGGTGTTGTTCTTCTGTACAAGAAGACTCATTCGTTGGTTCACAAGCGCAGTTGTTTACTAACTGTGATTCCCCATATCCTTTAGCTGTTAGTCTTGTTTTGTTTATACCTTTGCTTATTAGCCATGTTCTTGTTGATTTGGCTCTTCTGTCTGATAATGCTTGGTTGTATTTTGCTGTTTGACGACAGTCGGTATGTGAACGAATGTCTAACTCCATTGTTGGGTAGTCTTCTAATACTACCAATATTTTTGCCAACTCAACCTCTGCATCTGGACGAATGTTTGATTTGTCTAAATCGAATAAGATGTTCTTGATATCAAAAAACTTAGCTAAATCAGGAGGTGACATTCCTTCTTTTAGCTTTCCTGTTACTGGGTCAAAATAATTATCTAAGTTCAGTTGTGCTTTCTCAAGTTCGATAGGAACAAATGTTTTGCCAGATGTTTTAGCAATAAGTGTTGGGGTTTCTTTTACATTGTATTCCTTTGCTTCGGTCTTAATGTAATATTTGGTACCACATTCTACTTGTCCTAAAAAGAAGTTTCCTTGTTGATCGGTAGTGGTTTCTTTTAACATCTTGAAGTTAGCATCCATAAAGGTAATTTTTGCATTGGCAATTGGCACTTGTGTGGTTTGGTCTACTACCGAACCTGCTAATTGTTGCTCACAATTGAATTCTATCTTCTTGGTTTCTTTGATTCTATAAATATCATCGCTACCATTACCTCCTTCTCTGTTAGAAGTCAAGAATCCTAAACTGGTTTTGGTATCCAATAATAATGCAAAGTCATCTTTTGGGCTATTGGCTGGTTCTCCAACATTAATTGGGTCTTTGAAACTGCCATCTTTCTCGCCTTTGGATACAAATATATCCAATCCTCCCAATCCTGGGTGACCATCGGAGGCAAAGTATAATTCGTTCTCTGGGGTTACATAAGGAAAGGTTTCTCTTCCTTCGGTATTAATCCCTGCTCCTAGGTTTTGTGGGCTACCATAGCTATCCTCTCCATCTATAGATACCTTGAAAATATCGGATGCTCCTAATGTACCTGGCATGTTTGAGGCAAAGTAAAGTGTTTTCTCATCTGGACTCAAGGCTGGATGGGCTACACTATACTGGTCACTATTAAAGGGTAATTCCCGTATGTTGGTCCACTCTTCTCCTTCTAAATCCGCTTTTAATAGTTTTAATAAAATGGTTTTATCTGCATCTCGTTTCTTTTTACCATTTACATAGTTGTTTCTTGTAAAATAAACCGATTTCCCATCTTTGGTAAACACAGGTGTCGATTCATGGTATTTTGAGTTTAATTTCTTTGAAAATCGCTCTGGGGAGGATAGTGTTCCTTCTGCTCCCATATCGGCCGCATATAGATTGGTAAAACCTTCTCCTGTCCATAGGTGTTTGCCTTTGGTTACTCCTCCTGTATCTCTTGCCGAGGCAAAGACTACTTTGTTGTCCATATAGGCACTACCATAATCTGAATATTCGGAGTTGATACCTGCGTTTTCTATTGTATATCTCCCTGAATTTTTCTTGATAATTGCTAGATAATCTTTCTGTGATGAGGCTAGTTTGGCTCGGGTATCATTACCGCTCTTTTCATTAAACTTGGCTAGCATTTCATCGGCTTTCTTGTAATCTTTTATAGCCTTTAGAGATTGAGCATAACGATAGTAATACTCTGGCTCTACATCTTGGGTAAAGGAAAACAACTCGCTATACCACTTGGCTGCATTATCTAAATCTGCTTTAAAATAATAGGCGTTTCCTAATCGTTGTAACATATCGGCCGATTTGTAGCCTTTCTCAAATACCCGCTCGTAGGTCTTGATCGCATCTACATAGGCATATTTGTCATACTCTTTGTCGGCTTTCTTAACCTTGGCCGGTTGGGCATACATCGTTATTGATGCAAATGCCAATAGTAGGGTATAGTGTATTCTTTTCATAATTATCTCGTTTAGAAGAATCTTGGGGAAACTATTTTCTCTGGTTTACTGAATAACTCAAATCGTAAAAAAACCTCATGTGAACCACTATTGTATTTTCTTAATTTGGTCGTCTCTAAATCATATCCATAACCCGCAAACAATCCTGGGGTGATTTGAAATCCTGCCATAGCACTCATGGCTGCATCCCAACGCCATGCTGCTCCCAAAACAAATTTCTCATTAAACAAAAAGTTCCCCGATACATCCAATTGTAATGGAGCTCCTTGTACTGCTTTGGCCAAAAATGCAGGTTTGAATTTTAATGTCGAACTCAAATCAAAAACATAACCTCCTATAAAATAGGCATTCATTCGCTCTACATACAACGAAATATCCTCTGTGTCGGTGTCTTTAAATCGTTTGGTCTCCAAAATATTAGGAACGGATAATCCTAAATATAACTTATCAGAATGAAAGTAAACTCCTGCTCCTACATTGGGAGAAAAATAATTGTAACTCTGAAGTGCTAAATCACCTTGATCTTTTATCGTTAGCTTATCTTTGTCTAGATTAAATAGATTGGCCGTACCTTTTAAACCAAAAGATAATTTATAGCTCTCAGATGTAGGAATTGTATATGAAACATCTGCCGATATCATGTTCTCACTCGTAGGACCTATTCTATCATTGACAAAGGAAAGACCTAATCCTAAATTACTATTGTCAATAGGTGTGTTTAGTGAAAATGCTCCCGTATCGGGCGCTCCTTCTAATCCAACCCATTGGGTACGGTATAATCCAAAAACACTCAATACGCCTCGACTACCCGCATAGGCAGGATTTACATTTATCGTATTGTACATGTACTGCGTATACTGCGCATCTTGCTGTGCATAAACTGCAGACCCAAAAAGTAGTAATGCAAAATTTAATATGATCTTTCTCATGTAGATTAGAGTTATTATAAAATTAGCGTGTCAAATATAAATAGCCTTGAATTGATTCACTTTGTCCAGATTGTGTTCTGTAATTAATTATATAGAAATAGGTACCTGTAGGTAATTCTTCAGATTTCTTGATGGTAACCCTTCCTCCAGATTCACCTTTGAAAACATTGGTTTCGTTGTCATAATTTTGTGTTTCAAAAACTAAAACACCCCAACGATTATATATCTCAACAGTATTATTCAAGTAACATTCATCAGTAATATCATCAATAAATAGGAACTCATTATCACCGTCATTATTTGCAGATATTGCATTATTTACGGTTAATGTTTCACAAGCCCCAGGAATGCAATCATTATCAACTCTTAAATTGATTTTGAATGATTGAGGACAATCTGGATCATTAACTTCATAAACTATTGTATAATATCCAACAGGGACTTGATATGGGTTAAATATACCATTAATAGAATCAAAACTATCTCCCAAAACAGAGCTATCTTCAGATGACCATATGCCTCCATTTTTTACCGATGTAAATTGAGTTGAAATTAGATCAAAAAGATTAATGTCTTCTCCATCTTTATTATCATTACAATCTGCATCTAAATTCATTTCTTGGAAATAATTTGGAATTGTAACATTCACTATTTGAGTAAAAGTTTCTGTGTTACATCCATCAGATACTTCCCAAGTTCTGGTAATTGTATACTTACCATCGGATGAAGTGTCTCCCGTTGTTTCTGTTGGCCCAGTAATAATTAAATTGGCAGAAGCAGTACAATTGTCAGCGAAAGTAGGTGTTTCGTTAGGAATAGCATCACAAGTTGCTTCAATCGTCGGTTGGAATGTTGCATCAACAGTTGGTTTTGTGGTATCAACTATTTTTATCTTTTGGATATAGATAGGAGTTGCATTACCACATGCATCTGTTGCTACCCAACTTCTTTCTATTATTCCTTTAACGGTACAATCACCACTTGTATCTGGTAATAAGGCAGAATCTGTAAATGTTGCATCTATAGGTGTTGCACTACAATTGTCAGTTGCTTGTACAGTATTTGTCGGTAAATCATCAGAGCACTCTACAGTAACATCGTCAGGAAGATTGCCCGTAAAAACAGGCGCTGTTGTATCCTGTACAGTTATTGTTTGCGTCACTACAAAGTCTGGATTTGTACCATCATTAAATGTCCACGTTCTTGTGATTATTATATTACAAGGGTCAGTATTATCTGTTGTATCGACTCCAATTGCGGTTAATGGACCGGCACAATTATCAACTGCATTTAATGAACCAACAGCAGGTACTTCAGTAATACATTGGTAAGAAGTGTCAGCAGGTTGGTTAATAACTACAGGTTGTAAGTTGTCTTCAACAACTATAGTAATCGTTGCTGATGCACAATTCAATGGATTACCTAATTCACATATTTGATATTCAATTGGATAAGTTCCAAAAGGAATACCGTCAAGTACACTAATGTTTCCTAATCCATCAATATTGATAAATGAATTCAATCCAGATATAATTGTTAGGGTAACGTTTGGTGTCAATCCTCCAGCAGTAGAAGTTGTTGCAACTGTTCCATTTACTACATCATTAGACAAAATATTTCCTAGTAGAGTAGATTTAGAACACTGAACATTATATGAATCATCTGATGCTATTATTGCTGCATCATTGTCTACAATTGTACCAACACCTATTGGGTTAGTATTTACAGTGTTAGCTGTTGTTACAGTTCCATTTAAGTTAAAGTTTTCATCAACTTCGTTAAGCAAATCATCAACTGTAGTAATTGGTGAAATTGTAACCGATGTTTGACCAGCAGGAATAGTAACAGTTATTGTAGAAACTGATGCATAATCATTTGGTGAGGTTGCAGTTCCATCAACTGAATTTAAAACAATAACTGTATCTGTATAACTTGGGTTTGATAATGTTACTGTAAATAACAAACTTGTTCCTTCAGTTTCTGTTTCATTTGAAATAGAAATAGTTGGTATTGGACCTGTTATATTATCATTATCAATAGTTCCAGTTCCCTGTGCAGTTGTATTAGATGTATTTGTTGAAACGGCTGTTCCATTAAGAATTAATGTTTCTGACGGTTCATTTATGTTGTCAACTATAGTTTGAACAGCAACAGTTGCAGAAGTTTGTCCAGCTAGTATAGTAACTTGAGTTGTAATCGGTGTGTAATCAGCTCCTGAGGTTGCTGTTAAAGGATTTGTTACAACATCAATAACCACATCTGTAACTGATGGATTAGAAAGAGAAACAATAAAGTTTAATATACCACCTTCTAAAACAGTAGGACTGCTGATTGTAAAGAAAGGAGGGGTGTCACCATCTAAAATGATACCGGTTCCTGTAGCTGTTTGATTACTAGTGTTATTAGAAGTTACAGTTCCATTAAGTGTAAAGTTTTCATCCAATTCATCAACTGTATCATCAACTGAATTTACGGGACTTACAGTAAAAGTTGTTTGACCTGCTGGGATTGTGACTGTTAAATTTGTGATTGTATCATAATCTTCAGGTGAAATCGCAGTTCCTTCAGTTGTGTTAAGTATAATTACTGTATCTACAGAACTCGGGTTAGAAAGCGTAAGGGTAAATACAAGTGGTGTCCCTTCAGTTTCTGTTTCATTAGAAATTGTCAATAAAGGAAGATTATCATCATTGGTAATCGTTACAGTTCCGCTTGCAGTACTATTAGAAACAGTTCCTGTTACAATAGTTCCGTTTACAATTACTGTTTCATCTGGCTCATGAATTAGATCTTCGTTTGTAGTCACATCAACTGTTACCGATGTTTGACCAGCTGGGATTGTAACTTGAGTTGTAACTGTAGTATAGTCTTCTGGTGATATTGCAGTTCCATTAACTGTTACTATGTTGATGACGGTATCCACCGAACTTGGATTAGAAAGTGATATAGTTACTGTTGCAATATTACCTTCTTCAACAATTGGGCTACTTATTGAGAATATCGGTAGTTGATCATCATTAGTAATAGTTACAGTTCCACTATCGTTTGAGTTGCTAGTAGTACCAGTTACTAGAGTACCAGTCATTATAACTGTTTCGTCAGGCTCATGCATTGTATCTTCTATAGTAGAGACAAGTACAGTTGCAGATAATTGTCCAGCAGGAATTGTAACCTGAGTTGTTACAGGCGTATAATCAATAGGAGCAGTAGCAGTACCGTTAGACGAAACGATATTAATTACAGTATCAACAGAACTTGGGTTAGATAAAGTAACAGTTACAGTGGCTACTTCACCTTCAAGAACGGTTATATCACCTACATCAAAAGTGGCAGTATCCAAAGGATCATCTGTAATAGTACCAATAGCAGTATCAGTAATATTTATAGGTTCAGTATAAGTAGTTGTAATAGCAACATTAAATGTTTCGCTAGATTCATCAATGTTATCACTTGTAGTTTGAACATTGAATGAAGATGTAGTAGTGTTAGCAGGTATTGTTATCGTGACAGGAGTTGTGGTATAGTCTAAATCTCCAGCTGTTCCATTAGTAAGAACAAAGGTTAGCGTAATAGGTGTAGAGATTGGATTACTCAACGTAACAGGGAATGTAATAACATTTCCTTCTGCAGTAGTAGCATCGTCAACAATTACAGAAAGGTTATCATTGTCTACAATAATACCAATTGCATTTGTAGATGAGCCAGCGATATTAATATTTGTTGAAGTTATAGTTCCAACTAAATTAAATTGTTCTTGTAACTCAACAATATTGTCATCAGTAGTTGTAACATTTATTGTGGTAGTCAAATCACCAGCAGGAATTGTAAAAGTAGCTGGAACTGTTATGGCAGTGAAGTCTAAATTAGAAGCCGTATCAGGATTTGTTACCACATTGAAAGTAGTTGGCAAAGAACTAGGATTTGAAAGAGTGGCAGTAAATACAACAGGATTTCCTTCAGTTACAGTAATTCCAGTAATAGTAAGTATCGGTAGTTGATCATCATTAGTAATAGTTACAGTTCCACTATCGTTTGAGTTG
>CAZLEU010000012.1:0-2802 GCA_964558625.1 uncultured Flavobacterium sp. | reverse complement strand
CGGTTATATCACCTACATCAAAAGTGGCAGTATCCAAAGGATCATCTGTAATAGTTATAATACCAGAATCGTTTGTATTTGAAGTATTACCTGATGTTGCAGTTCCGTCGACAGAAAATGTTTCATTTGGTTCGTCAATATTATCTGAAGCAGTTTGCACTGTTGTTGTAGCTGAAGTTTGTCCAGCAGGTATTGTAATTGTTGTAGTAACAGTAGTATAATCTTCAGGTGAAGTTGCTGAACCATTTGTGGTTACAATATCGATAATAGTATCAATATAACTTGGATTAGATAACAAAATTGTTACGGTGGCAATATTTCCTTCATTTACGGTCACATCACTTATTGTAAAAGTAGGTTCTAAATCATCATTAAGGATAGTTCCAATAGCTGTGTCAGATGTGTTACCAACAATTCCAGTTGTAGCTGCTATAATTACATTAAAAGTTTCTGTTGGCTCATTTACAAGATCTTCATTTGAAGGAACATTTGCAAATGCAGTTGTACTACCTGCAGGAAAAGTTACAGTTACTGGAGTTATAACATAATCATCATTTGTAGCAGTTCCGTTTGGAAAGTTTAGGGTAACCGTTATTTCGCTTGCTGAAGGATTGCTTAGTGTTACTGGGAAAGAAATAATATCACCTTCTTGCGCCGATGCATCTCCAACTAATATGTTAGGGAATCCATCATCATCAGTTATTGTTCCTATTCCAGATGCAGATGTATTACTTGTATTACTTGAAGTAACGGTTCCATTAAGGGTAAATGTTTCATCAGGCTCATTAGTACTGTCTTCAGTTGTGTTTACATTGAATGTTACTGAAGTTTGTCCTGCAGGAATTGTAACAAGTTGAGAAGAGACTGTTGTATAGTCTGCAGGAGATGTAGCAGTACCAGCTATAGTAGAAACTAATATAGTTGTTGGAACAGAACTAGGGTTTGTTAGATTTAATGTGAATATTTCAGGATTACCTTCAAAAGTATTTGGATTATCAATTGTTAATATAGGTAATGGGTCATCGTCAGTAATCGTTATTACTCCATTGTCATTACTGTTTCCTACTGTTCCAGAAACAAGAGTTCCAGTTACAGATATGGTTTCATTAGGTTCATCCATTGTATCTTCAATTGTTGTAACAGGTACAGTGATTGAAGTTGTGCCCGCAGGAATAGTCACAGTTGTCGAAACAGATGTATAATCATCTGGAGTTATAGCAGTTCCATTTGACGTTACAACTGTAATAACAGTATCTATTGAACTTGGTCCAGATAGTGATACAATAACACTCGCTATATCTCCTTCATTTACTGTTACATCACTTACTGTAAATACAGGGGTTAAATCATTGTCGGTAATTGTTACTGTCCCCGAATCATTATTGTTTGAAGTATTGTTTGATGTTACATTACCATCAACTGTGAATATCTCCGAAGGCTCATCAATAATATCTTCTGATGTTGGAACTGATATTGTAGTTGAAGTTGTACCAGCTGGAATTGTAATTTGTGTAGTAACTGAGGTGTAATCTTCAGGTGAAGAAGCAGTTCCATTTGTAGTTACAATGTTGATTACTGTATCAACAGAGCTTGGATTTGATAGTAAAACTGGAATAGTTGCAGTATCACCCTCATTAACAATTACATCACCAATCGTGAAAATAGGTAGAGGATCATTATCTGTAATTGTAACAATACCTGTATCGCTAGAATTAGATGTATTGCTGGAAGTCACAGTACCATTAACAGTAAAAGTTTCTGTTGGCTCATCCATCAAATCGTTTACAGATGGAATTGAAACTGTAGTAGTTGTATCACCAGCAGGAATTGTTATTGTTGTTGTAAGTGAAATATAATCATCAGGAGCTATAGCTGTTCCATTTGTGGTTGTTATGTTTATTACAGTTGGTAATGAACTTGGATTTGATATAGAAACATTTACAATAGCGATATTGCCCTCAACGATTATAACATCGTCAATAGTAAATGTAGGCACACCATCGTCATCAATGATTGTTCCTATAGCATTGTCTGTAACATTGCTTGTATTACCAGAAGTTACAGTCCCATTTAGTAAAAATGTTTCATCAGGTTCGTCAGTTAAATCGACAGTTGTTGGTACATTTACTGTTGTGGTTAATTGCCCCGCAGGGATAGTAATTGTAGTATTTATTGATGTGAAATCGGTATTTGACGCTGGATTCGTGCCTGTGGTATCTAATGCAGTTACAACTTGAATTACTGTTGGCAGATAACTTGGGTTTGATAACGTTGCAGTAAATATAATGTTATTCCCTTCATTAGCAGATGAATCTGCTATGTTAAAAGTAGGAGCATTGTCATCATCTGTAATAGTTACAATTCCCGAATCACTTGTATTTGCTGTATTTCCAGAAGTTACTGTGCCCTCAATATTTAAGTTTTCATTAGGCTCATCAATATCGTCTTCATTTGTTATTACTGGAACTATAACGGTTGTTTGACCCGCAGGAATAGTTATAGTTGTTAATATTGGTGTGTAGTCATCAGGAGAAATTGCACTTCCATTAGAAGTTTGTATTGTAATAACTGTGTCAACAGAACTTGGATTTGAAAGTATAACCGCAACATTAGCTACATCACCTTCATTAGTTATAGCATCAGCAATAGTAATAGTTGGAGCAGGATCATTATCTATAATAGTTCCGATAGCAGTATCCGAAGTATTAACAGTTCCAACGTATGTTGTAGCATTAATAGCAACATTAAAAGTTTCATCAACCTCATCAATGTTATCCGTAGTAGTAGGTACATTGAAAGAAG